>DAOVFE010000324.1 GCA_030673085.1 Anaerolineales bacterium
ATTTCCTTGCCGAGCTGCGCGAAATTAGCGAAGTGCCCGTCATTATACTCACTAGCAGCGATTCTCTGGATGACAAGCTGCGTGGTTTTGAACTTGGAGCGGATGATTATCTGACAAAACCTTTTAATTCTCAAATACTAGTTGCCCGGATTCACGCAGTATTGCGCCGGGCTGATCTGGCTGTCGTAAATGGGATGGGAGTAAGTAAATTCCAAAGCGGACCGCTAAACGTCGATTTTGGTTCTCATAAAGTTGAGGCCGGGGGAAACCTGATTCGGCTTACTGCTACTGAATTTGCATTGCTGAAGGAATTCATACGCTATCAGGGACGTATTCTGACTCATGGGCAGCTTCTGACGGCTGTTTGGGGTCCGGAATATCAGGGAGAACGCGAACTGTTGCGGACGAATATCTACCGTTTGCGCAAGAAGCTTGAGATCGGAACCGGGGGGATTGATTTCATTCAAAGTCAGGTCGGGGTTGGCTACTGGTTTGAGCCAGTCGATTCATTGTAAAATGACTAATTGAGGGTGGCAAAAAGAGAAATCATTTGCCAATGAGCTGTCTAAAATATATTTTAGACAGCGTCTTTAGGTCAACAAATCTCTCCGAGTCGACTATGGATCTCTTGTTTCAATAGATATGCGGATTGCGCTGTTTGGTATTTTTCGATACCCTCCTCATCTATGAGTGGCCAGTCTTTGTTTAGATAAAGCTGACCTTTTAGCAATGTAGAGACGCCCCGACGGGGCGTCTCTACTAAATCATTGTTTTAGGCCGGCATAATCACCTATTCACCAAGGTCTTTGTGATTAATAGTGCAATCTTACACAATACGTCATTAATATATTTCCCCTTCTGTCTTCGTGAAGGCTTTCTGAAAAGATGTTTTAGATAGCCCTCATATCTATCATCCCACTTTGCAGGTAAATATATTTTCCAAAACCCTCTCTATTGGTCCCCGCATGCGCGCTTTTGTTATGCCATTGTCATATTAAGCGCATGGTCTGTTATCCCATTGTCATAGTAAAAAAGCATAATTAGATTGCGGAATATGTTTCGACATATCTCGGGATGCAGTTGAGATTTCAGGAAGTGTTGGTTTGAATAGGACGAAGGTTGAAGTAGACATAATGGGAGCAGGTAGGATGAAGATGAATGGAGATTCTGAAATCGAAGATGAGTTGAAGATAGATGGCTTAGATGCCGGCCGGGTGTTGATTGTGGACGGAGATCCCATAAATGTCGGATTACTTGAACTCCATTTGCAAAAGGCAGGCGTAAATGTAAAGGGCGTTAATGGGGCCATTGATGCCATTCATGTGATTGATTCATTCAATCCAGATCTAATTATATTGAATATGGTCTTGCCAGATATGGACGGCTGGGAGGCTTTTCAACGGTTTCGCACAATAACCTTTGCGCCGGTTGTGATGTTGGCAGCCGATGCGACTCAGAAAGATGTCACCCAAGCTCTTATGCAAGGTGTGGACGATTTCATTATCCGGCCTTTTCATTCCGCGGAGCTTATCGCCCGGATCGGAGCCATGCTGCGGAGAATGGGCAGGAAGACGCTATTTAAGTATCTCGCCAGCCAGGAAGATGAAGATTTCCTTGAGCAAATCATGATCTAGGCTTTCAATGCAAAGATTGAGGTTAAAGAAGGTCATTATTAGCAGGGTTTTTAATCTGAGCTTTTATTAAAAAATCATTTTTATAAGGCGGTTAGAAATTATTTAGCGGTCAACATCATTAGGAGATTTCAGCAATGAAGAAAATAGCCAGGATATTATATTTTTTCGCAATTGTTTTTCTGCTTGCCGGATTTGGAATAGGAATAACCCGGCCCTCGGTTTCATATGCTTCACAAGCCGAGAGCAGGCAAATGGCGGCAGTAGCTACAGTCACGCCGGAGGATTCCGCCGCTGAGGAATGTTTAATTCTTGCAACGGTTGTTGAAACTGATAGTCGAATAACGCAAACGATTGCAGAAGCAACCGAGCCCGTAATGAAGGTGGCGAGTCCGGTTGGAGAGCTGACAGAGCAGGATGCACAAATTGCGGATCCTATTGAGAAGCCGGCGGATGCTAAAAAGGAAACGGCACAGCCTTCGATGGAACCGACTGAGGAGCCATCAGGACCGGCTGCGGAGCCAACTGACTCAATAACGCAGACGGCAGATGCCGCAAAAGAGACATCTCAGCCTGGTGATGATCCAATGGAGCCAACTGAGCCGACATTCGATGAGACCAAAGAGCCGGCGTCCCCTGGCGTACATCCAGTAGAAGCGGATAAAGATGAGGGTGATTCTAACGATCAGGCATTGGCCGCAGCCATAGCTTTACCCACGGCCACGCCGACCAAGGCGCCGGAGACAGCAAAGCCAACCGATATATTGCCAACAGAATCCCTGGCGCCGTCAGCGGAGATCAAGGCGTCGCCGATTGCAATACTAACTGCAATACCAGTAACTGCGATACCCATGCCTCAAAAGGCCGGAATGACCATTCACTATATCGGATATTGCGCCGCGAATGGCTTGCACTACGGCAAGGTCACAAACACCGGAAGCAGGCCAGCAGAACTTGGCTATGGATACATGTTAGGGTCCCATCGAGTTCAAAGCCTGGGTAAATTTAGGCCAGGCGAGTCAAAGATTATTGGATTCCCGCGGCGAGGGATCATTATTCGTTATTATCGTTATGATCATAAATGGATCCAATTGAAAGGATATAC
>DAOVFE010000391.1 GCA_030673085.1 Anaerolineales bacterium
CGGTTATGGCTTTGACGAATATATCGTCAATAGCGAACTGGCTACTCCGATAAAGGCGATTATGGGTGATGAGGGCGAGGAATTCCTGTCTGATTTCTTCCCTCCCCTGTTGGAAGTAACCACCTTTGATAGCGACGTCTATGGCGTTCCGCTGGCGCTTTCTGTGGCTGAGGTGTTTTATCATAGTGATTTATTTGAACAAGCAGGGTTAGATCCGAACGAGCCGCCTGAGACCTGGGCCGACTTCCTGGCAGCAGCGTGCACAGTTCATGAGGAGCTAGGTATCTACGGTGCAACTTTTGCACTAGATGACCCGTGGATTTTTGAGACAACTGTTCGTTCGAACGGTGGGCAGTTTCTTAACGAAGATGGCACAGAGGCAATTTTAGATTCCGATGTTGCTGTGGCGGCACTATCAGATTGGGGTCAAGGTGCGGCCGACGGCTCGATTCTATACAATGCCGACTTCTTTGAAACGCTGCAATCTTTCGGCGCACAGCAAGTGGCAATGTTCGCCGTGTCCAGCTATGGGACCTTGATTTACCGCGATATTGCCCCGCTGGTTAAGGCAATGCCCTGGCCGGCAGCTGAAGGAGAAGTTGCCCGCATTCCGGCCGGAGGCAACTCGCTCTATATTTTCGGCAACGACGACGCTGAACGAGAAGCCGCGGCCAAATTCATCGTCTTCCTGGCCAGTCCAGAGGCCAATGCCGAGTGGGCGATGAACTCTAGTTACTTGCCTACCCGTATATCTTCGCTAGAAGCGATCGGAGATTTCACCGATGGTTTTGATAACTACAAGATTGCGGTCGATGCAATTGGCAACGTAGTGCCGCCCACTCAGTTTGGCGCAAACGCCCTTCAGGCCAATCAATACATCATGGAAGCAATTGAGGCGGTGATGCTGGGTGCGAGCGAACCAGCCGAGGCTCTGACGGAAGCTAACGGAAAGATAAATGAATTGCTGAACGAATAGATCTCGATTGCAGCTACTTGGGGAGGGGAGTAGTTTTTCCCCTCCCTTTTCTATCTTGCTTTTATCGCCGATTATGGGTCTACTAGGGGCGTAAACGGAGTCCTCATGAAACTGGATGCCCACTGTCATACGGATTGTTCGGATGGCAACATTACCATCGAAGAGCGGATCGGGATGATTCGCAGGCTGGGCTTTGATGCCGCCACTATCACCGATCATGATTTTATCTCTCCCGAACAGGTGGCCCGCGCCAGCGCAGCAGCTAAAGAGTTGCCTTACATACCCGGGATCGAGCTCTCTGTGGCCTATGAAGGGCAGGTCGTCCATATGTTGGGTTATTATATCGACCCTTTTAATGTGAGCCTGCAGACGCATATTACCCAGGTTCAAGAGGTTGATCGTATGGTTGCCGGGCGATTGCTAAAGGTATTTCACACAAAGGGAGCTCAATTTGATCTAGAGGATCTAATCGCGCCCTCTTTGCATACTTTCTATTCGCTACAACTTGTTAAGCGGGTGGCCCGGGATCTTTATGCTAACGACCAGGAGCGCACCCTTCATTCATTTCTCAATGTCATACAGTGGCTCGGCATAAGCTATGCAGAGTTCGCGCCTTGGCCGGTTCGGAAGGCAATCGATCTTATCCATCAATCCGGCGGATTTGCAGTGCTGGCCCATCCAGGTGGTTCTGAGGACCTAGCAATGCGGGACCTGGATTTCCTGTGTCATACGGAAAAACATATACTCCAATATGTGGACTGGGGGCTGGATGGGATTGAGGTTGCCTGTCCAGTGCACACCTTGACTGAAAAGCTATTCTATACCGATCTTGCCGCGCGTTATTCCCTATTAACAACGGCCGGGAGCGATTGTCATGGGGATGATCCCTATCTAGGGCCGGCTTTGATGGGAACCTTCGATGATATTCCCGAAGATCTCTACGATCGGATGCTTGCTTATCATCAGAAAATGCAAGGATTATGAAGAAAAAACAAGACGCCGTTACGACAGAATCCCATCAATACGATTATCAGGCAAGTATCCGTCATCGCAAGTGGCGCAGGACGGCAGCCGCCTATGCGCTTCTGGCGCCGGCGCTGGCAATCTTGATTCTGTTCACCTATTACCCGGCCGCTTATGTTTTTCGGTTGAGCGTTTTCGATTGGGGTTTAATAAGTCCAACCCAGACATTTGTGGGGGTTTAGAAGTAA
>DAOVFE010000264.1 GCA_030673085.1 Anaerolineales bacterium
CCAACATCCTTAATGCGATTCCTTGGCTTCCACTCTAGTCCGCTCGAAACTCAATTATTTACACCAGGAAAACCACCCTATCAGCTATTGGGATAATTTGGCCATAGATATCCACATCTGGATTGGAGCTCCATCCTAAAGGGAAAGATTACCCGGATAAAGAGATGCTTCCGAAATATACGCTTCTATGAAGCCTTTTCCCCTGGCAAAAGCGAATAGTCGCATAAACCCATAGCCGTGCAGCCGGAAGCCTATAGACTTCTTTAAAGCAAATGCTTTTCTCTTTTTAGCGCTCTCCTGGGGCCATTTGTCGATTAAATTGCTTTTCAGGATTCATACGCCTTTCTAATATTCATTTTTGATGCTATTGTTATAATTCTATTAGGGATATGATTTACAAACCAGAGCATTGATCATAAGGAAGGTCGCCATGATGAGGTTTGACCGTTTTACCGAGCGTGCTCAAGACGCTGCCCAACGCGCCGCCGAGATCATCCAACGCTATGGGCATAACCAGATTGATACCGAGCACATCCTGCTTTCGCTCATCGAGCAGCCGCAAGGTGTGATTCCGCAAATTCTAAAAAAGCTGAACGTCGATATTGAGGCGCTCACCGATAAAATCGACCGGCAGTTACGCAGCAGTCCAAAAGCCAATATCTATGGTGGAGGCGCCGGCCAGATATTCATAACACCGCGCGTCAAGCGCGTCGTCGATATGGCCAATCAAGAAGCCAACCGCCTCAATGATGAATATATTTCCACCGAGCACCTGTTCCTGGCCATCCTCTCCGAGCGCAACACGGCGATTGCACGCTTGTTGGCTGAAGAGGGCATCACCAAAGATCGCATAATCGACGCTATCAAAGAAATACGGGGCGGCCAGCGGGTAACCGACCGTAAGGCTGAGTCACGCTATCGGATTCTGGAAAAATACTCACGCGATCTCACCCAACTAGCTAAAGAAGGCAAGCTTGATCCCGTAATTGGCCGTGATAACGAGATAATGCGCGTGATTCAGATCCTTTCCCGGCGTACGAAAAACAACCCGGTGCTAATCGGGGAAGCCGGAGTAGGAAAGACCGCCATTGTCGAAGGATTGGCTCAGAAGATTGCTAGCAACGATATACCCGAGATCCTGATGGGCAAACGTGTTGTCTCTCTGGACTTGGGCGCAATGATTGCTGGCTCGCGTTTCCGCGGCGAGTTTGAAGAACGGCTGAAAGCAGCCATCGATGAGATTCAGCGCTCAGAGGGCGAGATTATCCTAATGATCGACGAACTCCATACCGTAGTCGGCGCCGGCGCCGCTCAGGGAGCGATGGACGCCTCCAATATGCTCAAACCCGCACTGGCGCGCGGCGAACTGCAGTGCATCGGTGCCACTACTTTGGATGAATACCACAAACACATTGAGAAAGATGCCGCTTTAGAGCGGCGCTTCGCCCCAGTTTATGTCGAAGAACCATCTATTGATGAGACTATCGAAATGCTGCATGGGCTGCGTGACCGCTATGAAGCCCACCACAAGGTAACTTTTACCGACGAGGCCCTTGTAGCTGCCGCCCGCCTATCGCAGCGTTACGTTTCCGACCGACGCCTGCCAGATAAGGCGATCGATCTGATTGATGAAGCTGCTGCCAGGCTCCGGGTAATGCTTTATTCCTTGCCGCCCGATCTTAAAGAGACAAAAGTTGAAATCGATCGTATGTTGGCCGAGGAGGAGCAAGCGGGCCTCGAGCGTAATTACGAACGTGCAGCAGAGAAGAAAGCTGAACGGCTGCGTCTAGAAAGCGAATTTAAAGAGAAGCGTGATGCATGGGAAGCTGAACATCAGCTAGACGAAGTTGTCAGCGATGAAGACATCGCTGCGGTGGTTGAGCAATGGACCGGGATACCGGTTAACCAAATGATGGAGACTGAGGCTCAAAAGCTACTTCATATGGAGGAACGCCTACATGATCGAATCGTCGGTCAGGATGAGGCCATCCACGCGCTGTCAGACGCGATCCGGCGCGCCCGCTCTGGCCTAAAGGATCCCCACCGTCCGATTGGTTCATTTATCTTTCTTGGATCCTCTGGCGTAGGCAAAACCGAACTAGCAAAAGCGCTGGCACGATTCCTGTTCGACAATGAAGACGCCCTGGTTCGGATTGATATGAGCGAGTACCGCGAGCAGCATACCCCCTCGCGCCTTTTCGGCGCTCCGCCAGGGTATATCGGCTATGAAGAAGGCGGCCAGCTAACCGAAGCGGTTCGCCGCCGACCCTACCGATTAATCCTCTTTGACGAAATCGAGAAAGCGCACCCTGAGGTCTGGAATTCCTTATTGCAAATACTCGATGATGGACGCCTGACGGATGGTCAGGGCCGTGTAGTTGATTTCCGCAATACTGTGCTTATCATGACCTCCAACCTTGGAACTGAGTTCGTCACCCAATCCGGCTCGCTGGGCTTCCAGCACCATGGCAAAGAAAACCAAGATCAAGAATCACAGGAAAAGATCGAACGCGAGCTGAAGAAGACCTTCCGGCCGGAATTTCTCAATCGGATTGATGAAATCATCATCTTCTCGCCGCTAACCCTGGAGCAGATGGAGCAGATTGTCGATCTTCAGATGAGCGAAATCCAAGAGCTTCTGGATGAAAAAGACCTGAGAATAAATCTTACGGATAAGGCCCGTAAGTGGCTTGCTGAGGAAGGTTACGATCCATCCTTCGGCGCTCGCCCGCTGCGCCGGGTTCTTCAGCGACACGTTGAGAGCCCTATCTCGGTAATGTTGCTGCAAGGCAAATTTAACGATGGCGATACAGTGATAGTTGATTTCGATGATAAGGAGAAAAGTCTTGTCTTCGAACAGTTGGCGGACCAGTCTAAAATTAAAAAGGTTGATGTCAAAGTGCCATCCTAATCTCGGTCGCCTCAACTGCATCACCAATATACCATCAGAAATACATAAGAAAATAGTCCACTGAAAAAATCAGCCGCCATTGGGAAAATGCCTTTCTCGCATTTGGGCTTTTTTCAGTGGACTCATAAGAAGAAATACCTGTTGATAGAGCATGGTGCATATATTAAATCGCGCCAAAGGATGCCTGGGGTTTCTTTCTCATTCATTGCTTCACTAGCGGCGGCCATCGTGGCAAGAGCACATTCAATAGCACCAAGGCCTTCGGGGCAGGCTTGATTCATGTTTGCCTTTGCTCTTCTTTGAGGGGTGAAGAGCCCCGCAGCAAGCGATAGCATTCGACACACGCTGCAGGATTTTGTCTTTTTCCCATAATATTTCTCAGCAGGGTCCAATTTAGAAGACAGGCCGGCGTAGATCTCTCCACGCCAGCCTGGGCGATTCTACCAATTCATCGTCTGGAAATTACG
>DAOVFE010000251.1 GCA_030673085.1 Anaerolineales bacterium
CTCGCGTATCAGATTGATGCATCACTCGCGAGTCTATCGTCATCCTTCGTCTCCATAAGTACGCACCAATTGCTTCTTCTGAGCATGTCGCTCAAGCGCCAGATCAACCAGGCGATCCATGAGCTCCGAATAGGGAATGCCGCTGGCGCTCCACAGTTTCGGATACATACTGATCTTTGTGAAACCAGGAATCGTGTTGATCTCGTTCAGATAGAGTTTTTCGCTCTTTCGGTCAAGAAGAAAATCCGCCCGCGCCATTCCAGCGCCATCAATCGCTTCATAAGCCTTGATTGCCATCCGCCGAGCCTCTTCAGCAGTCTCTGGGTCTATCGGCGCCGGGATAAGCAGCTCTGAGCCTTCCTTAATATACTTAGCCGAATAGCTGTAGAAATCTTCACAGGGGACAATCTCGCCGGGCATCGACGCCTCAGGTTTTTCATTCCCCAATATGCTCACTTCGATCTCGCGAGCATCCAATCCCCGTTCCACTAACACCCGACGATCATACTGGGCGGCGTCTATCAACCCTTCGATTAAATCCGAATGATTCACACACTTACTAATGCCAACTGACGACCCGAGATTAGCAGGCTTTGTAAACAAAGGATAAGGACTAACGGCTTCAGCCTGGCTTATCGCCTGCTCCATATTCTGTCTAATGAGACTCGAAAGCAGAATGGTGTAATCGGCAGTTGGGATCCAATTGGCTTGCATAACCGCTTTAAAAAGACCTTTATCCATGGCAACTGAAGAGGCCAATACGCCTGCTCCGATATAAGGAATATCAGCTAATTCAAGTAATCCCTGCAGTGAGCCATCCTCGCCATAAGTACCATGTAAGATTGGAAAAACGACATCCACCTTGGCCAGAATCTCCAGGACCTGATTCTCAGTTATCCGAAACACACTATTCAAACCTGGCTCAGCCAAGACGGTAACCGAGTCAAGCTGGTTAGTCTGGCCCGATTCGAGCGCTGCCAATACATCCGGGCCGCTGAGCCATTTGCCTTCACGCGTGATGCCAATCTGGATAACCTCATATTTGCTTTTGTCCAGCGCCTCAATTGCCGAGTGCGCCGACATTAGCGAGACCTCATGCTCACCTGATCTTCCACCAAAGATCACGCCAAGCTGCAGCTTGCCTGTCATTCTTCACTCCCTCTAGGTTCTTCTGCGGCTAAACATGCCTCATCCCATGTACCAAGTAATTCCACTTCTAATTCTAGTTTGACGCCGGAATCATCGGCCACCCGCTGTCGGGCAGTCTGAATCAACTTCCAAATATCAGCCGCCGTTGCATCGCCGCGATTGATAAAGAAATTAGCGTGCTGACTGCTGATTTCGACACCGCCAATGTGTAAGCCCTTTAACCCTGCGCTCTCGATTAAGCGGCCAGCATAGTCGCCGGGAGGATTTTTAAATATCGATCCGCAACTTGCTCCTGCTGGCTGCGTTTGCTTTCTCTGATCGATAAGATCCTCCATTTTTGCTCTCGTCTTCGCTTTTCCCGATTTCTCTAGCCTGAACCGAGCTCCTATTACAACCGCGTCGCCTGAATCTCGCTTTAGCCGGCTGCTCCGATAAGCAAATTGCAGACGGTGCGCCGGCCATGATTCTCGTTCTATCTTCGGTTGCAAGATATCGGCCATCAATAAACTTTGAGCCACTTCTCCTCCATAGGCTCCAGCATTGCCCACCACCGCTCCCCCCACTGTTCCCGGAATAGTGGTTGCCCATTCCAATCCGGCCAAACCTCGTTCAACCGCTTGGCGGGCAACTGCACTAAAAGATGCCCCTGACTCGGCCCAAACTTCCCATCCTTCAGTCGTTTCGATAAATTGGACTCTACGAGCCCGGTTGAGTATCACCATGCCGCGTACACCACTATCGGCGACAAGTACATTCGACCCCGCACCCAGAACCCGAAAGGGAACTTCCAATTCCCATAGCTTTCGGGCCGCAGCTTCCAAATCAGCCCCGGAATGGACTTTAAGCAAGAAGTCCGCCGGACCGCCGATCCGAATCGAAGTGTACTGCCCCAACGGCACATTTACCTCTAAACGATCGGCAAATGCCTGTTTAAGGACCTCGACCTGCTGCGGCTGAATCTGGATGCCCGCCCTCACAGTCGACGGACCTTCTCAATCAGCCGGGTCACTACTTCTTCTTGCGGCTGTCCGACAAGCTTTCGACCGTAGGCCAGAGCCACTCTAGGATCCATCGCTCTCCTGCCCGCCAGTCGGAGCCTTAGCTCGGTACGACGGTCACGCTCAAAGTTGCAACGCATCTTTTCACTCTTCATCAGTTTCCATCCTTTTCTCCTGCAACCATCGAAGCAGAAGAATGCCAACTTTATTTCCATCTCCGGCGCTCAATGTAATTACCTTCGATCCCGGCTTCACCTTATCAAGCAAATTCCTGGCCGTCTCCTCAAGATCATCGATGAATTCCACATCGGGATGTTGTATTCGTTCTGCAAGCTGCCGCCCCCCAAAAGCGGGATCGATTTTCTCTCGAGCGGAAAACACTTCAGTTACAACTACATGATCGGCATCAATAAATGCTTCAGCGAACCCGTCTATGAATTTCCTCAAACGAGAATACGTATGGGGTTGGAAAACTGCCCAAATATCGGCCTGCGGATAACGGCTGCGGGCGGCTGCAAGGGTAGCTCGGATTTCAGTTGGATGATGTGCATAATCGTCAATAACGGTAACTCCATTCACTTCACCCAGCACTTCAAACCGGCGAACGGTACCCCGAAATTCAACCAGCGCGTTTCGAGCCACTCCAAATGGCACGCCGAGATAATCGCTTACGGCCAGGGCGGCCAACATGTTACATACGTTGTGATTGCCAGGAAGCCTGCCACGTACCAGCCCAAGCAATTCACCTTGCCGTTGAACAAGAAAATCAACTCCACCGGCCTGATTAGGACGGATATCCTCTCCTCGCCAATCAGCCTCACTCGCCAATCCATAAGTTAATCGGGTTGGAACCGAAGGTTGCAGCGCTGCCGCGCCAGGATTGTCATAGCAAACAACCAAGAGTTCGTTCACTTGATTGGCAAAGGTTTCGAAAGCCTTCTGATAATCTTCCCATGTTGGATAGCAGTCTGGATGATCATGCTCAACTGTTGTTACCACTGCAACATTCGGATGTAATCCCAGGAATGTGCGATCATACTCATCCGCTTCAATCACAAAATCTTGACCTGATCCTGCCTGAGCATTAGTTCCAAAGTTCTTTTGTATTCCTCCGACAATGAAACTTGGATTAAATCCGGCTTGGTTGAGAATCCAGGCAATCAAACCACTCGTAGTTGTCTTACCGTGTGTTCCGGCTACAGCTATCGTTCGATATTCTGACGTGAGCTGGCCAAGGAATTCTGATCGTCGCAGCACAGGAATACCGGCGCTACGCGCCGCCTGCAGCTCAACATTGCTTTCAGGAACCGCCGATGAAGCGATCACAAGATCAGCCCCTGCTACGTTCTCGGCTCGATGGCCATATATCACCGCCACACCATCTTTCTCCAGTGCTATAGAATAAGGCGACTTAGCTC
>DAOVFE010000025.1 GCA_030673085.1 Anaerolineales bacterium
AGGCAGAATTCTTCCAGCGGCTCTCCTTTATCCAATTGATCAATCAGCCTTTCGCTTTTTTGCGCACCATCAGGTTTGCGTCGCCTCCGGCGTCCCCTTCTCGGCCTTGTTTCAAATAATGCCCGCTCATCAACCCGGAGACGTCTGGCAACCGCTTGACGGTAGGCTTCGCGCTCGATTGGATCGGCAACATCTTCAACCAACGGCAAGACCTGCCGGGCTATCTCGGCCTTCGTCCTGGGATCATCCAAGTCTTTCCCGGCGGTCAGGACATCCAATACATAGGAAACTACTGGTTGCGCTTTCTTCAGCAGTTTTGGCCAGGCATCTGGGTCATCGATAACTACTTCGTCAGGGTCTTTACCGGCAGGCAATGTCATGATTCGGATATCGGCATCTAATCTGCTCGCATACCCCACCAAGCCGCGCGGATTAAAAACTGGATCAGCTTCATGATCTAATGCTTCGCGTGCCACACTCAGCCCACGAAGCGTAGCTTGATTGCCGGCTACGTCAGGATCCAATGCTAAAACGATGCGGCGGCTGTAGCGCTTCAGTGTTCGTAGCTGGTTCTCATTCAGAGCGGTTCCCATTGGTGAAACTGCGTTCTCATGGCCAGCTTGATGAAGTCCAATAACATCCAGATATCCTTCAACAATTACAGCTTGATTGACGCTTCGAATCGCTTTCCTGGCCTTTTCCAGGCCATACAGAAGGCGCCCCTTATCAAAAAGCTTCGTCTGCGGCGAATTGAGATACTTAGGATTATCATCTGGATTAACTATTCGGGCGCCAAAGCCAGTCATCCGGCCGCGCGCATCCCGAATTGGGATCATGATCCGATTGCGGAACCGGTCATAGATTCCCCCGGACTCTCGCTGTGAGACCATGCCAGTATCGATGAGTTCCTTTTCACTAAAGCTCTTTCCTTTCAAGTATCCGAGGGTTTCTTCCCATGAATCAGGCGCATAACCGATTTCAAAGGACTCAAGAGTCGAATCACTCAAGCTCCTGCCCCGAAGGTATTCCATCACCCGATCGCCCGATTCGGTATCAATCAGTTTGTGCCGGTAAAATGCAATTGCCGACTCGAGTAGGTCGCGCAGTCGGCTGTTCTCTTCTTCAGATTCCTGTTCTTCCGGTTTTCGAGGTCGTAATTGAACGCCGGCACGCTCAGCCAAATTGCGAAGCGCCTCCGGAAAGTCCCAGCCTTCCTTTTTCATCACGAACCTAAAGACATCTCCGCCTTCATTGCATGCGCCAAAACAACGCCAGGTAGCCGTTTCGGGAAAAACAACAAACGCCGGCGTTCGTGTATTGGCATGAAACGGGCAAAAGCCAATGTAATTCTTGCCCGTCTTGCGCAGTTTGACGCTTTCGCCGATCAGTTCAACAATATCGATTCGGTCCTTAATCTCGTCGATTACATCCATCACTCAATTCCCGCCAAGGCTGTCTTTCGTTGAATATCAACTCTTCATAAAAATGCAACCGGGTCATCAATCCATTAGACGAGACCAATTGAAAAAAATGACAACTAAGGATAGCCAGCTTCACATTTTTGCCTTTTGGCAGCCATCATAGATCGAAGACTCACCCCTGCTGCCAGAAGCCGCGCCATACATCTTTTTCTTATAGCTTGCTCGATCGGACTTGATTATAGATTCAGGCTCGCCGATATGCAAATTTCCAGTTTCCATGCTAAATATTTAGGCTATTTGATGTTAACCTCTAAAACCCTTCCAGCTTTGAAAAATCCGCCACGCCATCCGCAAGTGCAACTAACTGCTGCAGCATGCCTAATCGATTCGATCGCAAAGCCTTATCCTCTGCCATAACCAGTACTTCATCGAAAAATGTTGTAATCGGCGGCATCATTGGCAGGAAGACTTTAAAAAATTCATCGACCGATCCCGGCGCTCTTTCTGTCGATATAGCTTTCTCAATAGCATCGAACATCCTTCGCTCTGCATTCTCAATGCATAGCTTGGAATCAACCGAGAAGAGCTGATCCTGGTCGCGAGTAATCCGGACACAGCGAGCATAGGCCTGCAAAATCCTGGGCCATTCCTCACGCTTCACCCATTCTGCCAACTCCTTCGCTGCTTTAAATGCGCCATAAGGATCGTAGCCCTGACCTGACAAGACGGCTGCAACGACATCATGCCGATATCCATCAGAGATCAATTGTCCTTGCTGGCGATCGATAATGAATTCCAGACACTCCTTGCGGATAGAATCCGGCGCTGCAATTGGCAAATGCTCTGCAGCTATGGACAAACCATCTCCCAAATTAAAATGGATTTGTCCGCCAATTAGTTCCTGCACCAACCCATTTGCTGTCCGCCGCATTGCATAGGGATCATGGGTTCCGCTCGCTCGCAGGCCGGCGGCAAATAGTCCCATCAGTGTGTCCAACCGGTCGGCTAGACCAACTAACAGCCCGGCGCGGCTCATTGGCATATGATCGCCGCTAAAGCGTGGCAAATAATGTTCGAGAATTGCTTCGGCAACCTTGGGAGACTCGCCGCTATGAAGCGCATATTCATGACCCATGACGCCTTGAAGCGAGGTCATTTCAATCACCATTTCCGTCGCTAAGTCAGCCTTACATAAATGAGCAGCCCTATTAGCAATTGCCTTATCTTTTTCACTTAATCCAAGCTTATCGACCAGCACTTCTGTGAGGCATTCAATCCGTTTTGCCTTATCTAGCATTGATCCCAGCTCGGCCTGAAATGTAAGGCGCTCTAATTTGGGCAGAAAGCTCTCCAAGGACCTTTTCCGATCTCGGTGGATAAAATAGGCCGCATCTTCAAACCGCGCCCTAAGTACATGTTCATTACCCTGAGCTACTACTTCAAGATGCCGATGATCGCCATTTCGAACCGCAATGAAATAAGGCAGCAACTTGTTCCCCTTCATTACTGGGAAGTAGCGCTGGTGCTTCTTCATAACAGAGATCAAGACCTGTTGCGGAAGCTCAAGAAAGGTTTTGTCAAAACGGCCGCGCATCGCTGCGGGCGCCTCGACCAGATTTGCAACTTCGGCCAGGAGGTCTGGATCATCAGAAATCCTGCCGTCAACTTCAGCGGCGAGAGAAATGACCTGCTCTTGTATGGCTTTTCGTCTGGCTTCAATATTAATCAGGATTCCCTGTTTCTCAAGCGTTGCGAAATACATTGCCGGATCGCGCAGGGTTACTTCCTCAGGCTTCCAGAAGCGTAGCGATCGCGTCACCTGGCCCGCCTTGACTCCGGCGTATTCGAATGGAATGCAATGTTCCCCGTATAAGGCCAATATCCATCGAATCGGCCGTGAAAATGTTGCACCGCTGGCGTTCCATCGCATTGATTTTTCAAATCGAATCCCGGCGAGCAAATCCTGCAGCATCTTCTGCAAAATTTTGGCAGTCGGTTTTCCCGACTCGCACACTTCTGCCACCACATAGCGCCCGCCATCTACCTCCTGGATTTTGAGTGCATCCAATGGCACACCCTTGCTGCGAGCAAAGCCCGCTGCTGCTTTTGTGGGGTTGCCCTTAGCGTCGAATGCTCGAGCTGCCGGCGGACCCTTTACCATGAACGTTTGCCCTTTTTGCAAGGGTGCCAACTCCTCAACATAGACCACCATACGGCGAGGCGTTCCCATTACTTGAATATTTCCATGCTTAAGCCGATTCTCGAGAAGTAGTTTCTTAACCAACCGGTCGAGTTGGGCTAGCCCCAGGTTTAATTCAGCAACTGGCAGCTCCTCGATGCCGATTTCAAATAAAAATGGGGCCGGTTCCTTTGGCGCTGGTTTCCCCTGATGATCCGCTTCAGCCGCTTTCTTAACTTTCCCTTGAGGTGTTGATTCGACTTCGCGCCAAGGAAATCCCAACTCCTTGCGCTTGGCCAGATAGGTCTCCGCCACCCGTCGGGATAGTTCCCGCATCCGGGAAAACATCGCCGCCCTTTCCGTTACGCCGATTGCTCCGCGAGTATCAAGAATATTGAATGTATGCGAGCACTTTAAAATATAATCGTGCGCCGGTAGAATCAGGCCAGCTTCAATCGCAGCCTTGGCTTCTTCATCAAAGGCTTGATACATAGTTCTCAATCGGTCGACGTCAGCTACCTCGAAATAATAGCGACTGTGTTCTTGCTCCGCTTGCAAATTGATATCGCCATATGTAAATTTATCATTCCAGTGGATTTCAGTAAATGCATCCGCCGGTTGCAGCGCCATTACAATCCGTTCGAGCCCGTAAGTGATCTCTACCGATACCGGATCCAACATAATGCCACCGGACTTCTGAAAGTAAGTAAATTGCGTAATTTCCTGCCCGTCAAGCCAAACTTCCCAACCAAGCCCTGATGCACCGAGCGCAGGCGATTCCCAGTCATCTTCTACAAAGCGAAGATCATGCTCGGCAGGATCCACCCCCAATGCTAATAAGGATCGCAAATAAATCTCCTGAGGATTCCCTGGATCCGGCTTTAATATGACCTGGAATTGATAGAACTGTTGCATGCGATTAGGATTCTCGCCATAGCGGCCGTCATCTGGTCGAATAGAAGGCTCCACATAAGCCACCCGCCACGGCTCAGGCCCTAAAACCCGGAGCGCGGTTGCTGGGTTCATCGTGCCAGCGCCGACTTGAGTGTAATATGGCTGCCAGATCACACAGCCTTGATCTGCCCAAAATTGTTGAAGTTGCATGATTACGGATTGTAGGGTTGGTTGCGCTTTCATTGATTGATTATTTCCTTAACTAAATTCGGTCTGGCCTCGATGTGACCCGGAAAACTCGAGCATTATAAACCTTCAAGGCAGTATTATAGAGGACTTCTTTGAAATAGACGTTCTATATTAAAATCGGAATACCTGCAATTAATCATTTTACCAATCTCCAGCCATCAAAGTTTTTTTTAGCTTTATCGTGTAACTCTCTTGCAATTGATTTTTCGTCTAGATGCAATTAATGCAAAGTTAGTGATACGATCAATGAAGATTATTGGTACTCCTCATTAAATTACGCACCTGGCGTAGAAACATCGGAGCATTCAATCTGCGCTCCAGAACGTAGCTCAGATACGCTTCAACTATTCGCTCTAACTCGCTATTTGTGTCCTCTCCCACTTGAATGGACGCAATCTCGATAAAAGCGCTCCGTTGGAAGTGCCGCAATACTTTCAAAGCCGACAATGAAATTGGCTGTGCGCTCTTATTGCCGCGACCGCAGTTAGGGCATAATACGCCACCGGCGGATGAAGAAAAATATTGATCCTGAGGGAGTATTTCATCCTCACAGCCAAGACAGCGCGATAATTCTGGGCGAAAACCGGTCAAATCCAATAATCGAATCTCGTAATAACGCAATATAGTTTCGTGCCTTGTGTCCCCGCTTAGCCGTTCAAGCGTCTCAACCAGCAGTCGGTAAAGCTGTCTGGCGTCGCTTTCAGCAACAGTGAAACGATCTATCAGCTCAACTACGTAAGCTGCCCGACCTATCTGCAATAAATCTTTACGTAAAACCGGAAAGATATCAAGGGCTTGAGCCTGAGTAATAATATCCAATTCTCGCCCCCGAGCAATCATAAGATCTACCCGGGTGAATGGTTCAAGGTGACCCGCTTTACGCGAACCTGGCCGTCGCACGCCTTTTGCCAATAAGCGCAGCTTGCCATATTGCGGAGTAAACACAGTCAATATTCGACCAGTCTCGCCGAAGTCGTGACGCCGAAGAACTACTCCTTCGGCTCTGTAGATTCGTTCTCGGGAGGACATATCGGGATTATACCAGCGCCGTAAAAATAGCGGCGCTTACTGCATTCGCACTTATTTCCGGCATCCACAGGAAGACTGGCAAGTCGTTTGGATCGCAGGGTAAAGATTATCTAGCGCATATATCTTTAGATGGTTTCTCTCCAGTATCTACGCCACCCAAGACATAATACGCCATCTAGTCATCCCCCAGATCCTCCGGCCCAAAAGCTTCGGGAAGCAGCCGGTTAACTTCTGTTTCAAGGGTGACTTCGCCACGCTCATTGACGATTAGCACTATGATGTCCAGGCCGAATTCCGCCAGCACTTGCCGGCAGGAGCCACATGGGGAGCCGCCGTTTTGTGTCGCGACAGCAATCGCTCTAAAGGAACGCTCGCCATTGGATACAGCATTAAATACTGCCGTACGCTCAGCGCACATACTGGCCGGATAAGCAGCGTTTTCAACATTCACACCGATATAGACTTTACCCGACTCTACTAACAATGCCGCTCCAACAGCATAGTTGGAGTAAGGCGCGTAGGCATTTTCGCGAGCTTCAAGTGCTTTACCAATAAGAGATTCACGTTGATGGTCAGTTATTGCCATTAGCTTCTGTCTCCATGGGCAAATCCTTAATCCGTTGGGCTCGCACCTTGCAAATCCTCCTGCCGGCGACCTGCTCAACTGTAAATTTTAGCCCGCCAGCTTCAACCGATTCGCCCGGCACGGGTACTCTTCCTAACTGACTGTAGATAAAGCCCCCTAAGGTGTCGCTCATATCGATTCGAACATGCGCACCGGTTAATTGATTAACGTCATCCAGATCAATTCCACCAGCGAAAAGATATTCACCCTCATTTATTCGCTGGAAAGAAGGCTCCTCGGCTTCGTCGTATTCATCACGAATCTCGCCGACAATTTCTTCAACAATGTCCTCCATAGTAACCACCCCGGCCGTGCCGCCATACTCATCAACTACTATAGCCATGTGGATCCGCTTGGCCTGCATCTCAGCCAGGAGGTCATCTACCTTCTTTGACTCGGGCACAAAATAGGCTTCACGGAGCAGATCGGTAACCATCTGGTCTTGCCTATTGTCTTGCCAGGCAGCCAATAGATCCTTCGAATAGAGCAGACCAATAATATTGTCTATCGATCCATCGTACACCGGTGCTCGGGAATGACCCGTTTTAAGAAGAATCTCAGTCGCCTTCTTCAATGAAGTGGATTTCTCAAAAGCCAAAATGTCAATCCGGGGAAGCATAACCTCTCGCGCCAGGGTATGATCAAGCCGGAAGATCGATCGAATCATCGCTTTTTCATCTTCTTCGATTGCCCCCTCCTCTTCGCCGGCGTCGACCAGCGTCATGATTTCCTCTTCAGTTACCAGCAAATGAACGACAACGTTTTTCCTTTTAGCGATGGCTAAGCCAATACGTCTCAAGATCCTTCCAATCGGCAAGAACAATACTCGAATAATTGTTGCTAACCAACTCGTGCGCAATGCATATCGCGTCGGATCGCGCATTGCCAGATTCTCGGCCATAAACTCAACTAGCCCCATCGCTAAACCAGCCCCTATTAAGGTTCCTCCAATAACCAAACAGGCTGAATCATCGGCGAATCCCCGACCTGTTGCATAAGTAAATAGCGCAATCCCCAGTATGAATAACTTTATCAAGCCTTGAAAGGCCCGCAGCGCAATTGCCATATTGGCGCCGTCATTCGCAACTTTAACCGCCAGCCGCGCGCCACTGGCATTTTCCTCTTCAAGCTGTTTGAGATAAGCCGGATGGATATTGGCAAATGCGCTGCGAACCATCGATAGTGCGCCATCCAGTAGAAGTAGGATGAGTAAACATGAAGTGTTCAGTATATAATTAATCACTTTGCTCTAGCTTCCTTATAACTTTTGCTGGAACGCCAACGACCAGGCTGCTATCAGGAACGTCATGCTTAACAACTGAGCCAGCGCCGGTTATGGCATCTTCGCCTACTTGCACGGGGGCGACAAGCATTGTTCCGCTGCCAATAAAAGCCCTCGCACCAATCTCTGTATGATGCTTTTGCTTACCATCATAATTGCAGGTGATCGTGCCAGCGCCAATGTTGACCTCATCACCGACGGTGGCATCGCCGATATACGAAACGTGTCCCATCTTGACGCCCGGCCCGAGAGTGCTGTTTTTAACCTCGCCAAAGTTCCCCATGTGGACTCCTTGCATCAGATGAGCCCCTTTTCGAAGGTGGGCAAATGGGCCAGCATCAACATCATCCTCAAGGATTGCGCCCTCCATGACCGAAGATTCAATCTTGCAGCGATCACCGATACTTGTATCCCGAATAATACTATTTGGGCCAATTCGACAAGCGCTTCCAATAATCGTTTTCCCTTCTAAATGCGTGTTGGGCAAGATTATCGTATCACTCCCCAATGCTACCTCCGGCCCAATATAGGTATTGGCCGGATCGACGATCGTAACTCCAGCTAACATCCACTGGCTATTGATACGCCGTTGCAGAGCCGCATGAGCTTCGGCCAAATGCACCCGTGTATTAACCCCGATAAGTTCATCCTCATCATCGACTATTACTGACGCTACAGCGCCGCCATCTTCAACCGCCATTGCTACCATATCGGTTAGATAATATTCACCCTTAACCGATTTCGGAAGCCGCGGCAGGTTTTCCCATAGCCAATCAGCTCTAAAACAGTAGGTCCCAGCGTTATATTCTTTGATTTCAAGTTGCTCGGTTGTGGCGTCTGCTTCTTCTACAATGCCAATCACCTCTCCCGAGTTGTTGTGTATAATCCGGCCAAACCCGCGAGGATTATCGGAAATAAGTGTCAACAAGGCAATTCTTGCCTCGCTCTCTTCTTGAGCTTTAATCAAACGTTTCAATGTTTCTATTCGCAAAAGCGGCATATCCGCATAAGTCACCAATATCAGATCGGATTTGCCCTGTAGGACCTTCTTGGCTTGCATAACAGCATGCCCAGTCCCCAGCCGTTCAGGCTGCTCGACAAAGGCGGCTTGATTCTTGGCGATTGCACGAATATCTTCCGCATCTGGCCCAATCACCAGCACGGGCTCCCTGCCTGTCGCTTCCCAGCCGGCATTTAATGCCCACTGAATGAGCGGATACCCCCCAAGGTCATGAAGGACTTTTGCAGATTCACTCTTCATACGCGTGCCCATACCGGCCGCGAGAATCACCGATGCACAGACCATCGCTCACTCCTGGTTAAATAAAATCTGGATGAAGGATTATCAAAGCAGTCCAATGGTAAGAACGGCTCAATCAGCGATCTTGAGCCAAGAGGATTATGGGGTTTATCTAGTGAAGATTCGTCTTCAGACACCAATTTCTTGTTATCCCGGACAGATTAAGGCTGGGGCGCCAGGACTCGAACCTGGATTAACGGATTCAAAGTCCGCTGTGCTACCATTGCACCACACCCCATCGACTCCACTCTTACGAGAAGTGTCCTGAATTGTAACATAAGTGATTGAAGAATGAATGACAAACTACCCCGCTTCTTCTAATCGTTTTCTAAATCTCTATCTCCGAACTACAATAAAAGCAGCTAAATTCCAAGATTTCTTCATTGCTATTTTCCTGCTTTAATATCATGAGTCCACTAAAAAAACGCAGCCACCATTAGGAAAAAAGGGGTATATATGGCATTTGGGCTTTTTTTTAGTGCAGTCATATCATAGATTCGTAAACTCCGTGATCTCAAATTCGATAGCTGCCTACTTCCCGGATAGCACGTCTACATTGATGAAATCATAAACGGAAAGTTCCAGATTCGATCGAAGCGCACAACCGACTTCAGGGGAATCGTCCAAATATGCATACCAATGATCTATTCAACCCTAAAATGTTCTCATTTCGATCCTTTCCCCCTGTAGGAAATTCCTTTCTTGCTCGACAAGAATTGATGAAATCGAATATCGCCTAAGCTTTTTAGATGCAAAGACAACTAGTATTGCGTCTCCCGACCAAGTATCATCAACCCCAAGGACAGCGCTCGGCCGGCCTTTTCCAGCTTTTCTGCCGATACAGATTCCAGGGTATCCGCCGTTGTTCTTGAAGTCTCCTCCCATCCCTCCCAACTCAAGCCAATTCGGGGAGCCTCTTCGCCACTCTCGCGGCTACTGCCGGTACCGTAAATAACACTGACGTTCAACTCTTCGCCAGCGCGATTGGCCTTGACGCCCGTACGGCGGGCAGCCTCCTTAAAAAGGTCAGCCAGCCGCATACTCCCTCCTGACAAGAGCATTAAGCTGTCACCTTCGCCTGCTCCCATCCCTCTCAGTTCGATTATAGCTTCAACTTTCATAAACTCGGAGAGACCAAATTTTGATTGAATGAGTTTCGAGACTTCTGGTCGAAATACCGAATTTCCACCCTCTAACCCTTCTCCGCTATAAGCCACAAACAAAAATGTTTTATAGGGTTGATAACCCGATTCCCGCATCACGCGTATCGCCTCAAGCATCACACCTACTCCGCTGGCGTTGTCGTTAGCGCCCGGATAGGGTTTGCCCTCAGGACCAAGAGGAGGATTATCGTAGCGAGCCAGTACAACGATCAAGTGATCGTCCAGTTGGTGTCCTCTAACACCTGCGACGCCCGGTAATTGTGCGATGACATGGCGGACCAATACCTTCTCCTCTATTTTCCCTTGCACTTCCATTTCCGCAACCACGCCGGTAGCAATGTCGATCACTTCATCTTGGTTCAATTGCTCATTTATAAGACGCAGCTCAGCCACTGTTTTGCCCGTGTCTTTAAGCAGACGATTTGCATTAGCTTCGGTGATCCATAATGTTGGCGCGTCTTGTCCTTGAGGGCGATTTGTTCCAAAAATGGACCAAGTGGGTTCACGCGATGATAATGTACAATTTTGCTGTAAGGCATTCGGGTCTTCAGCG
>DAOVFE010000140.1 GCA_030673085.1 Anaerolineales bacterium
GCTCAGGACTATCGCCCAGCAGTGCCTCCGGCCCTGGCCATGTATAGTCGGGCTAATCGAACCAATTAATTCTTCGCTCTATACTAGGAAAAACGCATCATCGGGTCGGTCTGCCACTTCACGGCGCGCCATTAAGCGCCAATTTCGATGGCAATTCCTCGGGGCGTTTATTCGATCCAGGCATGAATTAGGATTGCGCCGCTTCTTTAATAGAACATAGCGGCCGCCTGTATAGGCTATTATTAATTTCAAACGGATATTGATATGACACGCCACTCAATACAACTGAAGGCAATTCTTTTCGATCTGGATGGAACACTGATTAATAGCGCCGAGTGCGATATCCTAATCATGAAACGCATCATCCAGGAGGATCTAGGATTCGAGCCTGATCCAGAGGATCTAAAGCGCTACAATGCCATGTCCAGCTCGTCAGTTATGGAAGAGATCGCGCCTGATCGAATCAAAGAACTCAACCAAAAGTATGCGACTTATCTTGAGGAAATGCGGGATCGGATACGTCTCTTTCCCAGAATCGAATCGATGCTCAGCCGCTTTAAACATACGGGCTTTAAGCTGGCTGTGATAACCGCTCAGAATCGCATCGAACTGGACTTCACCCGCCGGTATATCAACCTTAACCCATGGATTGACGTTTGGATTTCGTTGGATGACGTCCAACATGCCAAGCCGCACCCGGCGCCGGTCATTGAGGCCTTACGTCTTCTAAATATTGCTGCCCGTCATGCGATTATGATCGGCGACACCCCCTATGACCTGCAGGCTGGCCGAAAGGCTGGAACACTGACCGGAGCCGCCCTCTGGGGAAGCATGCAGCCGAGAGCATTACGCAGTCTGAATCCCGATTTTGTGTTCGAGAAACCGCAGCAGTTGGATATCTTATTAAAATCAAAGAGACCATCCCGATAAGAGCTTTATTTGATAATAGGTGAGCTGCAGAAATGCTTGTATCGCACCTCACCATCGACGGCCCGGTTTCGGGTAATAAAGATATTCAGATGAACTTAGCCTCCCATTAATTGAGCCCCTTCCTGGTAAACAATAGATTGGCTAAGAATCGACCTGGAAATGCTTACAATTGGCATAACCTTATACGCTGAAGTATGACCCAGGCTTATCTTTTTTCAATTGCCCAATGACCGGCGGCAGGCGAGAATATGTTACACTTCAAGGCGAATTTGTTAAAAAGATGTTTAAGCGCCCTCTTTAAACCGCGCATTCTTAAGCACAAGCTAGAAACGATTTGCGGCCTCGACACACCCAAAAGAAGCTTGCTCAAGCATGCCCGCTGTATACAGCAGCGCTATTGGATCTCTTTTCGGCCGCATCCAATACTAATTCCCGGCGGTGCACATCCGTAATCGGATTAAGGCACGGGCCTTGTAGATTGAAGGTAAGCTCACTTTGTGCTGAACAAGCTCAGGAGGAACCATGGTTAAACGTCTGCTCGACGCTAACGCCAGCGATTTTCACTCTTTTTCGGCTTCCGATCTACTTGAGAGCATTCGCTTTTCCGAGGGCCGAGTAGTTGTTTCAGAAGTCATCCCCATTCTTCAGCCTTTCGTCGATAAGGTATCCAATCCCGAGCTGGCCGCGGCCTTTGGCGCTGATATGATCATCCTCAATATGTATGACGTCACCTCGCCGCAGATTGCCGGCATGCCTGATCGGATGGATAAGGCAACGGCGAATACTAGAGCACCTCTCTTCGGCCACATACCGGCCGGACAGGGCCAAACCATGGCCGATATCAAAGCATGGATCGGACGCCCAGTTGGATTGAATTTGGAACCGATCGAGAATCCCGATGCGATAACAACCAGCGGTCGTCTGGCAACACCTGAAAATGCCCAAAAAGCAGTAGAGCAGGGCGCCGACTTCATCGCTCTCACCGGTAATCCGGGCACAGGCGTAACCACCAGGGGAATAGCGCGCAGCGTCGCTTCCATCCGGGCCCGTATCGCCGACGACAGTGCACTAATCGTTGCCGGAAAAGGTCATGCCGCGGGCACTACAGAGCCGGTAATCGTTAAAGAAGATCTGGATGCATTTCATGGGGCCGGAGCCGATATCATCATGATCCCGGCACCGGGAACCATCCCTGGAATGACTCTCGAACGTTGTGGAGCGCTCATCGAACATATTCACAGTCTGGCCTTATTGGCGATGACGGTCATTGGAACATCCCAGGAAGGCGCTTCCGTGGCAACGATCAGTCAAATCGCCTTGATGAGTAAGATGGCCGGTGCAGATCTGCAGCATATCGGTGATGCCGGGACAATTGGGATCGCTGCGCCGGAGAACATACAGGCCCTCTCGATCGCCATCCGCGGCCGGCGTCATACTTACCATCGCATGGCCGCTTCTCTCATGCGCTAATAAATCGGGCTTTGCTCACTCTATTCACGAATAAATGACAAAACCCCTCAAAAATCCTTTAGGGACATTCCCCATTGCGGGAATTTTGCCCCTTCGGGTGCGGGTTTTGTATAAATATTCGATCAGATTCTTTCAGTAAATTCTAAAGCGGCAGGCAAACTTTTTCGCCCCCATGCGCTGCCGACCGATAGACCGCTTCAATTACTTCTTGCGTGGCTGCTCCTGCATCAAAGTCTATTGGGGAAGACTTGCCCTCGGCAATATTGAGTAAGAAATCATAGGCCCCGGCGATATGGACATCGCTCATGACCCCTTGCGAATACTTCCCGCTGGGCCAAATCTGGCTCAATGGCCGCTCGCCTTCCGGCATAGGAACATCCAGCGCACCGCTATACCATTGTTTGCGTTTGACATCAAATATCCGGACTGCATACGGGTTCGAAATGCGGAAGTCCAAGGCGCCTTTACTGCCAAATACCTCAACCTTGGTCTCCTCTCCGGCGCCGGCCGCCATCCGAGTCACTTCGACTGCGCCAACTGACCCGCCCTTCATTTTCAGGTTGGCCAGAGTCCAATCGTCCACATCAACCTCTTCAAGCTGATCGCTTTCCTTACTCGTCTTACGCTGGGTAATGAAGGTTCGAGTCTCGGCTCTTACCGAAAGTACATCCCCAAGCAGATAGCGAGACATATCGACCAGATGTGCTCCTAAGTCCGCAAATGCGCCGCCTCCTGATTGCGCATCTCGCAGGCGCCAGGACATTAGTCGATTAGGATCGATATAGCTGCCATGAAACATGTGGGCGCGGAAATTAAATATCTCGCCGATCACACCGGCTTCGATGATAGTTTTCATCTGGCGGATAGCCGGTATATAGCGCATCACAAAAGCAACTTGCGTCTTTCGCCCATATTCCTTTGCCATCTCGGCCATGGCTCGCGCATCTTCAAGTGAACAAGCCATTGGCTTCTCACAATATACATGCGCGCCAGCTTTAAGCGCCCGCTGGACATGCTCGCGATGCAGATAATTCGGCGAGCATACATCCACCACATCGTACTTCTGGGCAAAGAACTCATCCGGATCTGTTGTCGCCAAATCAAATCCGACGTTACTCATAAAATCAGTTTCGGTGTTCAGTTTTGATCGCAAAACGCCCACCAGGTCCGCTATCAATGGGGGCTCTCTGAAGCAAAGCGGTATATTTCGATAAGCCGCGGTGTGAATCTTGCCTATATAACCCAAGCCAACCAGCCCGACTCTGAGTGATTTAGTCATGTGTCTATTCCCCTTTCAAGCCCTTGGTACGGGCATCTTTATATCAACTACTCGTCTACTGAAAAAAGTAGCTACCATCAGCAAAAAGGGGCATATATGGAGCGTGAGCTTTGCCCACTCTACACATATACACTGTTCCCTACCTCGCATTTGGGATTTTTAGTGCAGCCAACTATATTAATAGAAAACATTGAAAAAGAGAAATCATTGGAAAAAGCCAGGAAATCCAACAACTTGCTGTAGGAATGAGTGGAAAGTGTGGGTTTGGGAGCTGCCGCCCTCATTATGGCTTTTTCCTTAGAAGAAGGGGCTGTCTGAAAAGTCGAAAATCGTGATTATCATCCCCACCAATGAGCTAGATTCTGTAATAATCAAGCATAAACTGCCCACTTCGCAACTAATTTACTCAGTGCAATTGGGCCAGCTCTCTACCGACCCGCCTTTTGGAACAGCCCCTTCTTCACTTGCCGAATATGAGTATATATGGGGTGGAAGCTCCGCTTCTGCCCCATATGCACCACACTCTTTTACGGGCAAATACGTTTTTCAACATCCTCCAATTACAAACCGATTATTTGAGGTCATTTAGAGGATGGGTCGTAATCGGTCGATTTGTTATTGGCGATTGTGGATGATTTCATAATCGCGTTTTCGATTTCATGTCGAACGCCTCGGTCGCGTTCATGAGACTTGGCTTGCTTCAGGAAAGCGGCGCTCTCAGGACAGTCGAATTGACCAAGCGCCCAGGCGGCATGTTCTCGGATTAAGGGTTCCGGGTCGTTAAGCAGCAGCGAGCCCAGAATCGGCAATAGGCTGGGTTGGCAAATGTTACCGGCGACGATAGCCGCATTACGAAGTAGGCCCCGACGCTTGGCGCGCTTGATAGGGCTGCCTTGGAAAGCTGCTCGGAAGCCGTCGTCGTCAAGCTGGAGAATCTCCATAAGATTGGCTGTTTCAAGGAACGGCCGGAGCTTAAAAGCCACCTCCTCGCTCGTCTGAGCAAAGCGTTGATTCCAGGGGCAGACCTGCTGGCAGATATCGCATCCAAAAAGGCGGTTGCCGACGTCCGGACGCTGCTCTGCGGGAATTGGCCCTTTGAGCTCGATAGTGAGGTAAGAGATGCAGCGGCGAGCATCAAGGGTGCGGTCGGGGAGAATAGAGGCCGTTGGGCAGGCGTCGATGCAGCGAGTGCAATTGCCGCAATGATCGGTTGTGAAAGGCTCATCCGGCTCTAAGGGCAAAGTAAGCAGCACCTCGCCGAGCAGGAAATAGGAACCGCCTTTTGGACTGATTAAACAGGTGTTTTTTCCAATCCAACCCAGGCCGGCGCGCTGTGCCAACTCGCGTTCGAGGATTGGGCCGGTATCAGTATAGATTCGATAAGCGAATCGTTCGCTAATTAAGCCCTGAAGGAATTCAATTAGTTTGGTCAGACGGGCAACGAATACGTCATGATAATCATCGCCTAATGCATAGGCGGCGATATGAGTCGCGGATGTCTGATTGTCCTTAGCGCCCAGCGAAAGATAGTTGGCCCCAACAACGAGGATTGATTTACATTCAGGTAGAATTTGCCTGGGATCTGCCCGGCCCGAACGCGCTCGTTCAGTGGCGAGGTAACCCATTTCGCCATTGCGCCCTTCCCTTAGCCAATTTTCGTAGATATCAATATGGGGGGACGGATCGGCGGAGCAAATGCCGGCAAGCTCGAACCCGAGCTTGTGCGCTTCGTCCTTAACTATTCTGCTCAATTCTCTACTCTGGATATGCGACATTGCACCAGCCCAGATAGCGATTGTTTATTTGCATTATAGCCTGCTCAGGCTCTCAAGGCGATTGGTGTTCGTTGATTATATATAAGAGTCCGCTGGAAAAAGCATCCATCAGTAGCAAAATGCTTTTCTCGCATTTGGGCTTTTTTCAGTGCAATCATATAAATAATCCATGTGTATGATGTGCTGTGTTCACATAAATGATGATGATCTCATGTATAGAGTACAATTAATCACACCAGTATTAAT
>DAOVFE010000139.1 GCA_030673085.1 Anaerolineales bacterium
GATCACAGCCTTTTCCGTATTTTGGACCCGGAAAAATGTGCTGTTTTGATGCCGGGCCGGATAGCTTTTGATACCCGGGGGGCTTGGGATCACGCTGCATGGGAAAGAGCCGGTTTCGTTTTGAAAGTTCTTGGGGATGGCAAGAAAGATGCCTAAAAATCCATTACGAGTCTTATCAATTTTTGGAACTCGTCCCGAAGCAGTCAAAATGGCTCCGGTAGTAACTCGGCTGGTGGATACACATGGCATAGAATCGGCGGTCTGTGTCACGGCACAGCATCGTGAGATGCTCGATCAGGTGCTTGATCTGTTTGCGATCAGCCCTGACTATGATCTCGATATAATGCGCCCCAACCAATCTCTTTCGTCGTTGACGGCGGCAGTGTTTACCACGCTCGAGCCAGTGATCGATCAAGCACGACCAGACTGGGTGCTCATTCAGGGCGATACGACAACGGTGATGGCCACGGCTTTACTGGCCTATTATCACCACATCCACATCGGGCATATTGAGGCCGGGCTGCGAACCGGTGATAAGTGGCAGCCATTCCCCGAAGAGATCAACCGGCGGGTGGCCGGAGTAGTAGCCGATCTACATTTCGCTCCCACAGCATGGGCGCGGGATAACCTACTGCGCGAAGGTGTGTCAGAGAAGCATATCTTTATCACTGGAAATCCAGTAATCGACGCTCTCCAATCGGTCATTACCAAACCCTATAATTTTGAGAGCGGCCCCTTAGGCCAAATTCCCGCCAATCGACGCCTGATTCTGGTTACGGCCCATCGGCGAGAGAATTTCGGTAAACCACTAGAAAATATCTTCAACGCCCTCCGTCAAATTGCTGAAGCTTATGCCGATGATATCTACGTGATTTACCCGGTACACCTCAACCCAAACGTCCAGGCGCCGGCGCAACGCATACTGGCTGATGTTCCCAACATCCGGCTAATAGATCCTTTGGACTACCTTCCAATGGTACATCTGATGAAACGGGCCTACCTGATTCTGACCGATTCGGGTGGACTGCAGGAAGAAGGTCCGGCGCTGGGAACGCCGGTGCTAGTCCTTCGCCAAAAGACCGAACGCCCTGAAGCCGTTGAGGCCGGTACCGCTCGCTTAGTGGGAACCGAAACCGGTCGGATCATAGCCGAAACCCGCCGCCTATTAGAAGACCAGGCGTTATATAATGCGATGGCCCGGGCGGCCAATCCCTACGGTGACGGTCACGCTGCCGAGAAAATCGTCGCCGCACTGCTGAATTACGCTTGATACGATGGCAAACAAACATCGATTATGCATGGTGGCTCGCATTCCCGGTGTGGCTGGACCGGCGAACTTCCAGCGCCGGCTTGCAGCCGGACTGGCGAAGCGCGGGATTAACACTTGCTACAGCCTGGATGATAGCCCATATGACGGCATATTGGTTATCGGCGGCACTCGCCGCCTGGTTAAACTTCGACAGGCACACCGCCGCGGCGTGCCTATTATTCAGCGGTTAAATGGCATCAACTGGATTCATCGCATACGACGGACCGGCTGCCAGCACTTTCTGCGCGCCGAGTTGAATAACTGGCTCCTCCGAACTATAAGGAACCTTATAGCCGATCACGTTGTGTATCAGAGCCATTTCGCGCGCGATTGGTGGGAACGGGTATATGGTCCGGCGCCGATTCCATCCAGTGTTGTACACAATGCAGTACCGCTCGACCAATACAGCCCTATTGAACCGGATAAGCGCCCAAAAGACCTTGCGAGATTGCTGGTAGTTGAGGGCAATCTCTCCGGAGGTTATGAGATAGGGCTTGAATCAGCGGTCGGACTGGCCCGCCGTCTGCAGGACGAATTTGGTCTGCCGGTCGAACTGGCAATTGCCGCCCGAGTTGATCCGGGACTGCAGGATTATTGGGATAAAAGCGCAGGCGTTCCACTTAATTGGCTGGGGTTGGTAGCGCCAGAAGAAATCCCGGCGATCGACCGCTCAGCCCATCTGCTCTACGCATCCGACATCAACCCCGCCTGTCCAAATGCAGTGATTGAAGCCATGGCCTGTGGTTTACCAGTTGTTGCCTTTGATACTGGCGCTCTTCCCGAATTAGTCGATGAAAAGGCCGGCAAAATCATCCCTTATGGCGGAGATCCCTGGCGCCTGGATCCACCCGACATAGTAGGGCTGGCAGATGCTGCCTTGGAAGTTATTGCGGATCAGACAAAGTATCGGTCCGGCGCTCGCACCCGGGCCGAAGCGATCTTCGGTCTCGAAGATATGATTGATGGCTATCTTCGGGCATTGGGATGGAGTTGAAGGAGCGAAATGTTCAATGCGAGGTATCGCATCGCCCAATTTTGCGTGTGTTTTTTAGCTTAGCTGCCTATTCCCCAAACATTTTCCCTTCACATTCAGCCAGATCATAATCTTCCGACGAGAAATTCCCTTGCTGCCATCTCCTTAGCAAAGCCTCCAAATCGCTCGCATTAAACCGGCAAGTGTCATCAAGGCCAACCTGTTGCGCCTGTTCTTCAGCTAATTGTCTTTGCTGCTCGATTTCTTCTTCGGTAAGGCCACCATCAAGCATTTGCTGGATCAATTCCTCGCCGTACTCCATCTCGACATCTTCAGTCCTTATGTAAAAAACGCATTTGCTTTCTTCGAGCCCCTTGATCTCCACGAACGACGTTGTCGTTATCAGGACCCCAAACATATCCACGGGCGCGATAAAGACGCCCATCGTGGGACTGCATATTGAAGCCTTTTCGATAAAGCAATCAAAATCATAGCCGCAATCCATGGGGCCCGTGGGTGTAGGCGCCTCCTGTGTCGGCTGAGGTATCACAGTCTCTGGGATTTCATCAATTTCCGGAGAGGGTACATCCGAACGGTCAGGTGAAGGAAAATTGCATGCAATCGCTGCGGCGATGAGAAGAATAGCAATTAATATAGGGGGGATTTGTTTGGCCATCATTCGTCGCTCCTTAGGTTCGCTAGCCATGGTTGATGTAAAAGATCATTCCAGAAGTCACTAATGACGATTAATTGTCAATCCTTATCATCCATACCAAGATCTGATACTGTAGGACGTGTCTCATTCTTAAGATACAGAAAGGGTTTAAATTAAGCGATATTTCTCCTTTCACCTATACCGATCTCCAAATATGCTTGGGTCTACGATAGCGAGATTTACGAAAAAGAGAAATCCTTTGCAAATGAGAAGATAGATATTGGGTGTGAGCCCCATAGCACAAAAACCATCTTTATCGCCTGCTGCTGAAATCCTATCCGCGGCCGAAGAAGTGTTTATCAATAAGGGTCGACCACCATTGCATTCCCTTTTATTAACAAATAATCAAATCCACACCCTACCCATTCAACAGCCAGGCTACCCAGGCTCCAATCATGAGCAAGCACAGGATCAATTTCACGCCAAAAGATGCGCCATAGCCCACCCCAAGGCCCGCGACTGCCTTGAGTGCATTCCCCACATTCCTAAAACGAATATACTCAGCCGCAAATACTCCTAACAGCAAGCCAACCAGGCCGCCAATTGGTGAAAAAAACAGGCCCGCCGCTCCGAATAGTAGACCGATCAACAGCGATTGTATGGAAGCGCCTGCCACTTTGGCTCCAGCCCCGCTGACCCAGATGTCCGCAGCTAATCCGATTAGACCTAGCAGCGTAATAAAGCCAAACAGCCAAGGACCCGATTCTCCCCAACCCACGATTAATCCATATCCCAAGGCGGCGGCCCAAATAAGCAAAACATCGGGCAGCACCGGGACAAGAATCCCTATCAACCCGATCAGCATTAAGAGACCGGCGAGCACAGTCACTGCAACATTCATTATTATTGATCTTCAGGCTTGATTAGTTTAATTCCGCCCATCCACGGGCGGAGCACTTCTGGAATAGCAACGCTTCCATCGGCCTGCTGGTAATTCTCTAAAACCGCAATCAAAGTCCGGGGAAGGCCCAATCCCGAACCATTGAGTGTATGCACATATCGAGGTTTGATTTTAACCCCTGGCCGATAGCGCACATTTCCCCGCCGGGCTTGGAAATCTCCACAATCAGATACTGAAGAGACCTCCAGCCATTCCTCGCAACCGGGAGCCCATACCTCGATATCGAATGCTTTCCGCGCTGAGAAGCCTAAGTCTCCGGTGCATAATTCAACCACCCGGTAAGTCAATCCCAGTTCAGCACAAGTCTCTTCAACATCCGCCAGTATGCTCTCTAACTCCTCACCTGAATTCCCGGGCAAACAGAAAGCATACATTTCGATCTTATCAAATTGATGGCCCCGTTTAATGCCGCGCACATCCCGGCCGGCCGACATCTTCTCCCGCCGAAAGCAGGCGGTATAAGCGCAGTAATGTAGCGGAAGCTGGTCCTTTGGCAGAATTTCATCCATATGCATGCCGGTCAGCGGCACTTCTGCCGTTGGGACCATATAGAGATTCTCTTCATGATCTTTGTAAAGATTATCCCGGAATTTCGGCAACTGGCCGGCCGCAAATAAGGTCTTCGATTTAACCATAAAAGGCGGATATTTTTCTAGATATCCCTGACGGATGTGTAGATCCAGCATCCACGCGATTAGCGCCCGCTGGAGCCGGGCGCCAGCGCCGCTCAAAATATAGAACCGGGAGCCGGTAATCTTGGCCCCGCGTTCAAAATCTATTATGCCGAGTGTTGGTCCTAGATCCCAATGGGGTAATGGCTTGAAATCGAATTGCTTGGGTTCGCCTATTGTGCGTACAACTTGGTTGGCGCTTTCGTCCGGCCCGTCCGGAACACTTTCATCGGGCAGATTTGGAATCTCACTCAATAAATCATACAGCTCAATTTCGTTCTGTCTCACCTGCCCGTCTAGTTCTTCGATCCGCTTCCCCAAATCGCCCATATCATCGATGCGCTCTTGGCGTGCCGTATGATCTTTCATCCGGCCGATCTCTTTGGAAACCTGATTGCGTTCGGCTTTAAGCGATTCAACCTCAGTCAATAGTCGTCGTCGCTCTATGTCTAGTTCATAGATACGATCGATAGGCGGTTCTATGCCCCGGCGCGAGAGTTCGTATTTGACTTGACCTCGATCTTCGCGTATTTGTTGAATATCAAGCATATCTCGCCTCCGCTATCTAATCTATAATAAAGGGCGCCCTCTCATCTGCAGGACGAGAGGGCGCTCGTGGTACCACCTGCATTTGCCGGCCCCCAAAAAAGCGCTAGACCCGGCCTCATAAGCTATAACGGGCATCCCCGGCCACCCTTACGGCTTTTATTTGCCCCTACGGGTGCAGCGGACCCTTCCTCAGGATCGGCGGAGCGGATTCGCCTGTTTTCATCACTGTCTTGCAGACGCCGGCAGCTCTCTTTCGACGAAGGAACAGGCTACTATTCTCCGCGCGCGTTTTTTCTAATGCATTTGCATCTTTATTACACTCGATTATACAGAGCTGTATATCGGAGTCAAGTACTTACTAAAGGGTGTTGAAAAGAGAAATCATTGGCTAATAAGTATATTAAATATGATCATACCTCTTTGCAGGTAAATATATTCTTCAACCCCTTTGTCTATAGCACAAGAGGTTTAGCTGCCATTGGCCGAAATAGGCATCGAATACACTTTTCCGGGTATCTTGCTCTTGACTTATCGGTAGAAGAGCTTTATCCTGTCGCAAATCCTTGTTAGCCAAGAGCCATTAT
>DAOVFE010000414.1 GCA_030673085.1 Anaerolineales bacterium
ATTGTAGTAACGCTATGTATTTAACGGGATTAGCTATAGGATATATGCAAAAATCGTTTGATTATTAATAATCGGGCTCATCGCCGGGCGGCGCTGGCGTGGATGAGGAATTCTGGTTGCCCGCACTTTTAGGAGAAGAACCTGAATCTTAAAGAGCTTTTGAAAGAACAAATACAGTTCTTGCCAGGGGATCCTGACATCTCAATTGTGAAGTTAACCGACGATTCACGCCAGGTGGTTCCAGGGGCGCTATTTATAGCTATTAAGGGTGAAAGTGCCGATGGGCATCGTTATCAGGCAGAAGCCATTGAGCGAGGAGCCGTGGCGCTTGTTGGCGAGGAGCCTGACCGCGGTTTAGGTGTTCCCTATATTCGAGTGCCCGACTCGCGGCTGGCCTTGGCTCAATTAGAGGCCGCCTGGTATGGGCATCCAAGCCGTAAGATGATTATGATCGGCGTCACGGGGACCGATGGGAAGACAACCTCCACCAATCTGATTTTCCGTATTCTAAAGGCTGGGGGATTGTCCACCGGAATGATCAGCACGGTTAATGCCGTAATCGGTGATGAGCAGCTTGATACCGGCTTTCATGTAACCACACCAAATGCACAAGAAGTGCAGAGCTATCTTGCTCAAATGGTGAGCACCGGACTAAGCCATTGTGTCCTAGAAGTGACCTCTCACGGACTGTATCAGCATAGAGTTTCAGGCTGCGAATTTGATATTGCCATGATAACCAATATCACCCATGAGCATTTGGACTATCATGGTTCAATGCAAACCTATCGCAAAGCCAAAGGTCGTCTTTTTTATGAATTGCTGCAGGGGGATCGAAAGCCGGGAGGACCGGAAAAAGCGGCTATTCTTAACCGAGATGATAGCTCATATGATTATCTTCACAGATTAACAAAGGTTAGCCAGATTTCATATGGGTTAAGCCCAGAAGCTAATGTCCGTGCAATAGAGATCGAATCAGGAGCCGAGGGTTTGAAATTTATTGCAGAAGGACCCGGCTACCGTCAGCCGGTGATAAGCAGGCTTCATGGTGAGTTTAATGCCGCCAATATCTTAGGGGCTTTTGCCGCCGGTGTCGAAGGGCTGGGGATTAAACCGGAGAAGGCAGCGGAAGGGATTGCCTCGCTGACTGCTGTCCCTGGGCGGATGGAGCATATCGATCTGGGCCAACCTTTCACTGCAATGGTTGATTTTGCTCACACGCCTAACGCGCTAAGCAAGGCTCTTAAGGCTGCCCGCCAAATGACGGATGGGAAAGTAATCGCCGTCTTTGGATCGGCCGGGCTGCGGGATCGGGAAAAGCGCCAGCTCATGGCTGAAGTATCCGTAAAGTGGGCTGACGAGACTATCCTCACCGCTGAAGATCCGAGAACCGAATCTCTGGATGATATTCTAGAAGAGATGGCGAACGGGGCTCGAACAGCAGGTGGTGTAGAAGGTTTTGGCTTTTGGCGCGTTCCCGATAGGGGACAGGCATTGCAATTCGCAGTACAGCGGGCAGAGCCAGGGGACCTGGTCATTACCTGCGGCAAGGGGCATGAACAATCAATGTGCTTCGGCGACACCGAATACCCTTGGGACGATCGCGTCGCACTTCGGGCTGCGTTAGCCGAGCTGTTAGGTGTAGCTGGTCCTGAAATGCCTCGGCTCCCTACTAGCTAAATGTTACAGCGTCTGTGGCCGTTTGAATGCTGCAATGCTACTCATCGGGAGCTCAGAATGCCGGTATTAAGGCTGTCTGAAAAGTTGAAAATCGCGATTCTCATTCCCACCAATGAGCCAGATTCTATTAAAAACAAGCATAAACTCCCAACTTCGCGACAGATTTACTCAGGACAATTGGGCCAGCTCCACACTGACCCGACTTTTCACACAGCACCTATTTTTATAATATGGAACTAGAATAGGGCAAGAAGTGACTTTGAATGGCAAAGGATCGAAATCCATTGGCTGTTGGAATCTATTGACAAACTAGAATGCTTTGCCAGAAACAGCTAAGTCATGTTTAATTTACTCGTT
>DAOVFE010000258.1 GCA_030673085.1 Anaerolineales bacterium
GCTTAGGGGATGAATGGCCAGGGCCGTAGGCACTGCAGGGCGATAGTCCTGATCGAATATTTAAACAAAACCCGCACCCGAAGGGGCAAAATTCCCGCAATGGGGGATGTCCCTAAAGGACATCCCTAAAGGAATTATGAGGGTTTTGTCATTTACTCGGCTTCGATGACACTTTAATGGTTTGATGCAATGGGGATAGTCTTTAATTGGATAGGATGAGGAAAACAGATTGTAGAAGCAAAAAAGGCTTAGTACGAGCGATGATAATTAAAAAAAAAGTTAGTTAATAAATAAGTCACAGGAGAGCCAGAAAGGCTATGCCGACACGTGAATATGAATTAGATCGAGTGCTTAAAGGGCTGGCCGGGGACATTCCCGGTCTCTATTGGGCCGCATTGGTTGATCAGGAAGGCTTGATTGTGGCTTGTTTTCCCAGCGATCCGCCGGTGGATCCAGAGGCGATCTCGGCAATGACGGCAGCGACGATTTCGCTGAGCGATCGAGTGTTAGCAGACATTGATGGAGGCGATTTGCAGTATACAGCCATCATAGGATCGAAATGTCAGCATGTGAGCATTGTTATAAGCAAAGATCGATCGCTCTCGATTGGACTCAAACCAGAAGCCAAAGTGCAATCTTCATTTGGCCCTCTGTGTCGATGGCTGCCGGAGCTCTCGCGCGTACTTCACATGCGCATTTCTTGATTTAATCCTAGTAACCGGCATAAAAAACCGGATCTGGCTAAAGGCACTTAATATTCACCTTATTTCTACCGGCAACTGCTTTTTTCAGCAGGCTCATCCATAGACTTTGATAACAGAGAAAGGATGTCTGAATAAATGAATTGGATTCTCGCTAAGGTTCCTTTGGATCTATCTTTGATCGATCATAGCTTTAAAGCGCTTGCATACCTTGATCCAGGTTCGGGAAGCTATTTGCTTCAATTGTTGATCGGCGGATTGCTGGGAGGGTTAATCGTCATAAAGGCTTCATGGGGCAAGATCAAATCATATTTCCAACGATCATCTTCTGACGAGGAAGAAGAGAACGACAGTGACAAATAGTGAAAGAGAAGGGGCATCGTTCCGCGATCCCAGTGGCTTTCTCTTTCGCCGTGCGGGCGTTCTACTCAGGCAGATTAATAAATGCTACCATGAGGATTATGAATATTTAGTTAACTCTGGCTTATATCAGAAGCTTGTTAACAGTAATCTACTTATTCCCCATGAAGAGAGTAGCCAGGCGCCATTTGACCCTTCAATATCTTACAAAGTAATAAAGCCGGAGCCGCTGACCTTTGTATCATATCCGTATGAGTGGTCCTTTAGTCAATTAAAGGATGCTGCGCTGACGACGCTAAAGATACAGAAGCGGGCCTTTGAATATGGCATGGTTCTCAAAGATGCAAGCGGCTATAACATCCAATTTCACCTTGGTCATCCAGTTCTGATTGATACCCTCTCTTTCGAACGCTACAAGGAAAAGGAGCCATGGGTAGCCTATCGGCAATTCTGCCAGCATTTCATGGCGCCGCTGGCGCTTATGATCTGCAAGGATATTCGTCTGGCCCAGCTATTGCGGGTCTATATTGATGGGATTCCACTAGATCTGGCCAGTCGGCTGCTCCCTTGGCGAACACATCTCAGCTTCTCCTTGCTTTCACATATTCACCTGCATGCTGCAGCACAGCACAAGTATGCAGGTAAAGCTGTTAGCAAGTCAGATATCAAGCATGGGATGAGCAAGAATGCTCTGTTCGGTTTGATAGATAGTCTGGAAACCGGGATACGAAAGCTGCACTGGAAACGCACGGAAACAGAGTGGGCGGAATATTCTTCGTTTCATAACTATTCAAGTCAGGCTCGGGAAGATAAAGAGCGGTTTGTGTCTGAGTTTTTGGACCAGATTCAACCGGCAAATGTATGGGATCTTGGCGCTAACACAGGCCACTTCAGCCGAATCGCAAGCGAGCGGAACATTCCTACGATAGCGTTTGATGTGGATCCCGGAGCAGTAGAGCTAAACTATCTTGAAAGCGTCTCGAAGAAGGAGAAATATATTCTTCCCCTTCTAATGAACCTTACTAACCCGAGTTCCTCTTTAGGATGGGCAAATGCAGAACGATTATCGCTTATCGAAAGAGGGCCAGTAGATGCTATTATGGCGCTTGCGCTTGTTCATCACCTATCCATATCTAACAACGTGCCTTTTAAGGACTTGGCCTCTTTCTTGGGCAAGCTTTGCCGATGGTTGGTGATAGAATTTGTCCCTAAAAGCGATCCACAAGTACAGAGACTACTCGCCAGTAGAGAGGATATATTCGACGGCTATACCCTTTCCCATTTTGAAACAATATTTAGTGAGGTTTTTACGATCCGGCGCACAGAAGTACTGCGCGGATCTCAGCGTCGCTTATTCTTGATGGAAAAATGCTAGGCATGAAAGAACCTCGATGCTTGGTAATTCATCCATACAACATAGCGATCTATCCGGTGATAGCGCTTCTGGCCGCTAATCTCGGTGAAGTTTATTTAAAGGCTGCTATACGGCCACTCTTGGTTTCATTGCTGGGGGCTATCCTGCTTGTGTTACTTTTGTGGCTGATAATAAAGGACAAAAGCAGCGCTGGAATCCTTACCGCCTTATTTCTGGCGCTTTTTTATTCTTATGGCCATATCTATACAATCTTGAAACCGATTGAACTATGGGGCATTCCAATCGGCAGACATCGCTATCTTGCTTTTTTATGGCTGATAATCTTAGCACTTGGCAGTTGGTTGATCATTAAAAAGCTAAATGGCCGCCGGCAGGTTACTGCATTTCTCAATTTGGCGACATGTATTGCAATGATCTTCCCTTTGGCAGAGATTGTCCTCTTTGAGGCGCGTTCTTATTCGATCGCGGTGTCGCAAAATGTAGGGGATTCTGTCATCCTTGATGAATCGATCAGGTTGCCACAAGATCAACTTCCGCCAGATATTTACTACATTCTTCTGGATGGCTACTCAAGAGATGATACCCTACGGCAAGTCTTTAATTATGATAACAGCCCTTTCTTAGAGAGCTTGGAAGATAAGGGTTTCTTCGTGGCACATTGCAGCCAGGCCAATTATGCCCAAACTGAGCTCTCCTTATCATCTTCTTTGAATTTTAACTATCTTGATCAATTGGGTGATACGTTTTTTGAGGGCAACGATGATCGATCAGCATTGTGGCCTCTAATTCTGCATAGCGCTGTACGTCGTTATCTGGAGGATTTTGGCTATTCGATTGTCGCTTTTGAAACGGGTTTCAATTGGACCCAGATGAAGGATGCCGATCAGTATCTCGCGCCAGCTTTCGGACCATTTCAGGAGATGGGTTTGGTTAGCGGCCTAAGTGGTTTTGAGACCTTACTGATCCGTTCGTCGGCATTTCTTATATTGACGGATGCAGCGGAAGTTCTGCCC
>DAOVFE010000383.1 GCA_030673085.1 Anaerolineales bacterium
TCTGAAAAGTCGAAAATCGCGATTATCATCCCCATCAATGAGCCAGATTCTGTAATAATCAAGCATAAACTCCCCACTTCGCGACTAATTTACTCAGTGCAATTTGGACAGCTCTCTACCGACCCGCCTTTTGGGACAGCCCCTTCTTCACTTGCCGAAATGGACAAGCTTTTATGGGCAAATTTGTTTTTCAACGCACTCTTATTACTGGATTGATTATTGTTTATTGTGCCGGCAGTCATAAAGGCGCATTCCAATTACGGTGTTGATATTGATTGTAATTGATTTTCGTGGCTTTTGATTACTGGGAAGGTATTGGGTTGGATGTGCCATGCCCTATAGGCGAGGGGCGGTTGATTTATGATTGTCGGAGTCTACCTTGTGGCAGGGTTTAAAATGTGAAAGTGATGTCTATCTCACTCGCCGTAGACAAGCGGCCGATGTATACTCTTTTATGGATCGCAGAATCAATGGAGCATGCTTAAGAAAATGTCATCGAAGCATAAGAATCATTGTGGTTTGGTCAAAGAGTGAGGAACCCACCAACAAGCGATAGCAAGCGGGGGCTGTCCGAATGGTTCAGAAACTGATTAATAATACGGTGGAAACATGATTCGCCGATCAATTTTTGGATTGGCTCTGCAATTTTCGCCCGATTATGTTCTATCAATTGGGACAAAGTACTCATTATCTGATGATTCGCCCGGTGTTTGGAATAGTCCCTAGGGTATCCTGGCTTTTTTGCCATGAGTAGAATAGAGAGGGTTCGGGTATAAAAGGAAGATGGCCTGGGTCCACGAATGTATTTATGCTGGCGGCGGAGAATATCTTCCGAAGAATTGGGGAAGCTTCCGTGACCAGACAGGAATATCAGCTATCCTTCATTTAAGACCTGAGAAGCCGGCGATATTCTGTGGGCCGCCGGCGCAGGCGTTTCTCTGGCTGGATATTGCTGATGAAATTCAAGCGGGGCTTCATGAACGAAGGCAGGCGGGCCGATTTGTATGTGATAATCTGGCTGAGGGTCGACGGATCCTGATCCATTCTAGCCTGGGTCAACATCGAACGCGCTGGGTTTATATGGCTTACCTGATTTGCAGCGGTCGCCGGCTATCGACTGCGTTACGGTTGGCTATAGAGCCTCCCTGGTTAGCCCCTTATGAAACCGATGTTTGTCTCTGGGAGGATTTCGTCAAATTTATTCGAGAGCGAGCTTCTTAAGGAGGACGGAATGCTGTTTGCGGAATCTGTTTTTATGGGATTAGTCTCAACTGCAGGCAAACGCCCAATGTGCTTTGCCGCCCTCGATAAGGATCTACGGCTGCTTGTCCTTGAGCGCGGAAATATGCAGTCGGCGCTTGCGCATGTCGCCGGGATGCGACCGGCGGCAGTCGCCGTGACTTCACCGCAGGCGCCTAATCGTGGTTGTATGTTGCGGCCTGAAGTGCGCCGGGGCTTCAATCTGAGGCAGGAAGGCCAGACGTGGGGTGATTGGCGAGTTTGCGAATATGAGCTCCGGCGTCGAAATATTCGAATGTACAGTACGCCGGCCAAGAAGAAAGACTCGCGCGGCTGGGTCCGCTGCGGCTTTTCGTTGTATCGCCATCTGCAATCGATGGGATATCGTTTCTACGTCTCCGGCGAAGAGACTCAAGAGCGTCTTATGATTGAAGCACCGCCGCATGCTTTTTATGCGGCTCTGTTGGGACATCGACCATTTCTTAAGCGCAGCTTGGAAGGTCGTCTTCAACGCCAGCTTGTACTTTTTCTGGAAGGCCTGGATATTCCAAATCCTATGCGTTCTCTAGAGGAGATTACACGCCATCGGCTGCTAACCGGCAACCTTCCGTTGGATAAGCTTTATGAATTTGAGAAGCTTGATGCGCTTGCCGCGGCCTATTGTGCCTATCTGTCGAAAGTTAAACATGAGCGCACGTGCCAGGTGGGTGATCGTGAAGAAGGTTTAATCACATTGCCCGTTGAGGAACTCAGGGAATTTTATCACTAGGGAATAGGGAGAGTGGCCCGGATCACACAGGTCATAGGCTGGGATGATGATAGCCGGCATGATCGTTCTTAGTCAGCAGGATGGGGTATATATGAGCACTTTGGGTGTCTGTATGGAATACACTGGAGCTCAGAACGCTGCTGAAAGACATGAATTAGTTCAAGCTTGGTGTAAAAAAAACAGATAGCGAATATTTAAACAAAACCCGCACCCGAAGGGGCAAAATTCGGCAATGG
>DAOVFE010000310.1 GCA_030673085.1 Anaerolineales bacterium
GATGCAATCTCTGGATGTCGTTTGCTTGAGAGCGAAGCTGCGCAGCTATGCAGCCATAAATCTTTACGATAAATCTATTAAATTAGTGCAATCTGTCTTTTTCGATGAAGAGGTATGAAATCTTCGACTGCATCTATATGAAAGCAAATTTATATGGCAGAAATGTGACCGGCAGAGGGTAGCTCCAGTACACTTCTGGGGCATTGAGTGAATTCTAGAAGGGGAATGACCTTGCGCTTTGAGTAGTAGAAATAATGAGATGATAGAACGCGCGATAGGCTCAGGGAAGTCTGATTGTCAGTGAAAAAAGGGATCGGGGTTAGATGTGGGAATGCATCTATTCCGGTGGATAAACGGATTGGGGTAAGGATGTGATGAGGATATTGATAGGGTTATTTTAGTTTTGAGACGGTGAGCGGAAGGCAAAGCTGGCTATTGTCCCTGGTCCATCTTTGATTGTATCGACAGTCCGGGCGGGGCTTTGGATCCAGATTTGACCGCCATGAGCTTGGATAAGCGATTGTGCGATGGAAAGGCCAAGTCCGCTTCCTCCCCGGTCGCGTGAGCGTGAATAGTCGGTGCGATAGAAGCGCTCGAATACGTGCGGGAGGTCTTGGGGCGGAATGCCCTGGCCGGTGTCGGCCACGCTTAGAATTATCCATTCCCCGCTAGAAAGGTATGAGAGATCTAAAGGCAGAAAAGGCGAGTTCTGCGGAACAGGGCTTGTGACCGGAAGGGTATGAGACTCATCCATTATGTTGACGCGGAAGCCCATAACCTGCACTAAATGGCCGGCAGGCGTGTGCTTGATGGCGTTGTCTAGCAAATTTACCAGCACTTGCTCGATCCTGTCTGGATCGGCATGGACCATAAGTGGGAAACCGGGCTTTATCCATTCGAGATTGACATCCCGTTCTGCCGCTTGTGCATCCATCTTCTCGATTGTGGCGCCGGCTAGCAGCCCAAGGTCAAAAAGCTCGCTTCGAAGCATGAGCTTCTGAGAATCGGCGCGGGAGAGTATTAATAGGTCATTCACCAGGCGGATGAGGCGATCAGTTTCACCTTCAATTGAGGCTAGGAAGTGATCTCGTACGGCTGAATCATCCACCGCTCCATCGCGCAGAGTCTCTGCCAATCCCTTGACTGCCGTTAGTGGTGTCCGCAACTCATGTGAGACATCGCTCACGAATTGGACCCTCATTTTCTCTACAGCCTGCAGCTTTTGACGCATGGTGACAAACGTGCGCTCTAATTGCCCTAGCTCATCCTGACCAGCAGACTGCAGCGGGTAATTGTAGTCGCCAGCGCTTATTTTATCGGCAGCGACGGTAAGCTCTTGCACCGGACGGGCAATAGTTCGGGCAAGAGAAAGACCGACGATTGCCGAAAGCGCCATGGCCGCGATTGATGCCAATAGCAAGCGCAGGCGAAGATCAGAGAGGACCGCAGTCACATCACGCAGAGGCTGGCCCATGAAAATTACGCCGGCCACCTGGTCGTTGACCAAGACGGGCGCCAATACGAAAATCCAATCCTCTCTAGCCTCCTTCTGCACATAGGATTGCTGCGTGCCTTGAAGCGCAGTTGCCACAGCCGGATAGCCGCTGAAGTCTTGGCCCTCATCTCCGCCAGATGAATCCACTAGCACGATTCCTCGATTGTCCAATACGCGGATGCGCGCTTCGAGCATTGAGCTGAGTTCGAGTGAGACATCGCCGAGATAAGCCAGGTTTGAGTCGGCCAGGGAAGAGGATGAATCGAGATCGTTGGGTAAAGTCTTGCTGCCCACCTGGATTGAGAGATTTCCCATTTGCTGCTGCTGGATAGTGTTAAAGGCCGGATCGGGAGTCGGCGATTCGAGCGGAATTGTCGCATTGGGAATCAAAGCCTGGGCAATGAGGTGAGCTTCGTCTGTCAGGCCATGTTCGATGGCTGAAAGGAAGTATTGCTGACCGAGAGAGAGAAGCAGGAAACCGGTCACCAGCATGGCGACAAAAATAACTGCCAGGTGACTAAAGATGAGTTTGCTACGCAGGCTTTTTAGCACTGGAGAAGCCTCCGTATGACTAACCTCAAAGCCAGTAGGATATCGCTATTTTTCATCTTTTATTTTATAGCCGACGCCGCGCAATGTGACTAGCAGCTCGGCTGCATCCGGGTCGACGGCTCGCAATTTGGCTCTCAAGCGCTTGATGGCGGTATCTACAGTTCGCATATCACCATGATAAGTATAGCCCCATACCTGGTCCAGGAGCTGGTCGCGGGTCAGTACCTGGCCATCATGTTGCATAAGGGTTTGCAGCAGATTGAACTCCAGAGCAGAAAGTGGCAATGGAATATCCCGCCATGCGGCTTCATGACGGTCAGTGTTAAGAACAAGGTCATTAACCTTTATGATATGGCTCTCGGCGGAAGATTCAGCCCGAGACCGCCTGAGTACCGATTTGATGCGCGCCATTAACTCCCGCACGCTAAAAGGCTTGACTACGTAGTCGTCTGCTCCCATCTCCAAGCCCACAACGCGGTCTACTTCCTCGTCGAGCGCGGTGAGCATGATGATTGGTAGGTTGCCTTCACGGCGTAAGGCGCGACATACCTCAAGTCCATCTATGCCCGGGAGCATTAAATCCAGAACAATCAGATCTGGCTGCTCACGACTGGCCAGATCTAATGCTTGATTGCCGTCCCGGGCCACCAGGACTCGATAGTTAGCCTTTTTGAGATTATAGACCAGCACATCCACGATGGCCGGTTCGTCATCGACGACTAAAATAGTGGCGCTCATTGACATCCTGTCAGGT
>DAOVFE010000329.1 GCA_030673085.1 Anaerolineales bacterium
AGAGCAACTCCTTAGCTAAACCGCTTATACTTAGCCCGCGAAGCTGCTTATACCTAGACTGCGAAGCTGCTTATGCCTAGACCGCAAAGCTGGTAGGATTCGTCATTAAGCGAATAACAATGAGCGACGGCAAGTGACGTCAATCGCCAGTGCGTAATGCGCGTTGGGGCATTTTCTGGCTTTATTCCCATAACTAGAAAATGTGCCTTTCCTATCCTCATAGATACTCTTAGCTGTTTCTCTATTAGTTTAAGCAGTTTTTTTGCAAGGAAGATCGGCGGTCTATAGCAAAAAGACGAAAATCTTTTCTCACTTTGCCCGGCTACGGCCGGAGTTTTTATTCTCTCCGGCCGCGATAGATTACACGTCACTCTTCGGAGTCAGGCGAATTCAAGCGAATAACCAGGACTTTATCCACCCGGTGTCGATCCATATCTACAACTTCAAAGCGATATCTTTCCCATTTAAAATGATCGCCGGCGGATGGTATCCGCTCCATAGACGTCATTATAAAACCGCCCAGGGTTTGATATGTTCTCTCGCCCTCGCGGGGAAGTTGCTTAATTTGGAATATAGCTTTGAATTCTTCGGTGGGCATCATGCCATCCACCAACCACGATCCATCTTCGCGCTGGACCGCTTCCGGCTCGGTTGCTTCATCCATCTCTGGTAGACTGCCGACAATTTCTTCCAAAACATCATTTGCTGTCACTAAACCTTGAAGTCCACTATATTCATCCAGGATCAGCGCAATTTGGCAACGATTCTGTTTAAACCGCTCAAGCACCTCTAGAGCAAGTACACCCTCGGGTACAAATAGCGCAGTTCGCATAACCGCTTTGATGTCAATTTGCTCACCAATCAAGCTTTGAGCCAACAGGTCCTTTGCCGATACTATCCCAACCACATTATCGAGGCTGCCCCGAGCCACAGGGAATTGAGAATAACGGCTGGCAATGATTTTGTGATAAATCTCTTCAGGCGTGTCATCCAGATCCAACCATATGATTTCCGTCCGCGGGGTTATAAGCGTATCAATTCTCCGGTCGCCTATACGAAAAACGCGATCCACCAGCTCTTCCTCGAGCGGATCGAAAATCCCAACCCTGGTCCCCTGGGCAATCATGGTCCTGATTTCTTCTTCTGTAACCGGCGGTTCAGTATCCTTGCGAACACCCAGTATCCGGACCACCGCCCCCGCGGAGTGATTAAGTATTTTAACGATTGGAGAGGCAATATTGGAAAGGGTTCGCATAGCGGGTGCAATAGCGGCGGCGATCCGCTCCGGATTGGTCAGAGCAACTTGCTTTGGCGCTAATTCGCCAACGACCAGCGATAGATAGGTAATAGCTACCACCACAGCAATCACGCTGATGGCGTCGCTATACGGGGCAATGAACTGAATCTTTGCCATCTCGACGGCAAGCTCATCTGCGATCGTTGCTCCGCCAAATGCTCCCGCTATGATCCCGATAAGAGTGATTCCAATTTGAACTGTAGACAGGAAGCGGCCGGGTGAATTTGCCATCTCCAATGCAGTGCGCGCTCCTGAATCGCCTTCATCTGCCAACTGTTTAAGGCGCGCCTTGCGGGATGAAATAACCGCTATTTCCGCCATTGCAAAAATGCCGTTGGTAAGTACCAGTAACAGAACAATCACTATTTCATGCGCTATTGACATCATTTGCCGTCCGTACCTGATTCGCTTTTCATACAAAGCATAATTAACTTTCAACCTTTATAGATGCGGATGCTGAAAAAGAGATTTAATTGTGCCCGCTGATGATAAATTCAAACGCTCACTTCAAGCATCCTTATTTTGATTATAACAAACAGCCGGGGAGTATATTGGATATGGGAATTCCATCTCGAACAGCAATTTTATACTACACCGAGCAGACTGCGTTAGGGGAAACGCCCTCTTAATTGTGTGGGCCCCCTCGTAATCCTTTCCTTTTACGGCAATTCTCTCACAAGCTCGTAAATAGAGGACCCGCAATAAGGGTCCTCTATAATTTCTGAATCCTTATGTTGAAAGTAAAAAGGAAGCATGGCAAGCCTTAAAAATGGCATATATGGGATGTGTTCTTTGCTCGCATTCCGCCAATTCCGTTCCTGTTCGCGAACTTACCCTTTTTTGGTGTAGCCTCATGCTCCATTAGAGAATTAATTTTCGCCCGGATGCCGAATGACCACCTGACCAATGGCCTGGCTGATTTTCATATCGATCTTTTCGCTCGCATCCATGTAGGCTGGCGAGAAATAGATCTCTCCCAGTTGAGCATACTTTCTTGGAATCTCCCGGCCGGCTATGCCGGTGTCTATATCAATCCTGGCGGCCATGCTTTCCGGGATGATAATTACTGTCTGACCAATTGAGCTATCGATCTCGACCTGCACTCTACCCGCACTGGGCAGCGTTAGTCTAGTCATTCCAATGCCCAGATCAATCGTAAGATCGGTAACCTTCAGCCCGCTCAGATCGAGTTCAAGTGCACCGACTCCCATGTCGATGTCTATCTGCAGTGGTATGTGTGTATTCAACCCTACGTCCCAAGTCCGCTCTCCGTCTATAGGTGAAAACGGAAGTGCCCGCCACATACCCGAACTGCTCAGTGACAGCTCCGCTTCACCGTCCACGATACTATAGCCTTTTGTTGGTGATTGATTATGGTGAAGAGCTACTTGCGCTTCCATCAAGTATTCG
>DAOVFE010000421.1 GCA_030673085.1 Anaerolineales bacterium
GAAAATGTCTTGATTTTAGAACACCTAATCAGGTATTCTTCAATCATTCTGCTGTTGCACTTGGTAGTTGAATCCAAGAAAGATAGTAGTGAAAAATGCCCAAATGTATGCTAGGGATTTTTGCCATGAGCCGGTAGATACGGCGTTGGGGCGGATCTCCCGCCTCATATCAACCACAATCTTTTTTGAGCAAATAGCTTTTTCAACACTCCCGTCATATCGCTTGATTGGCCTGAAAGGCTATGGTAGACTGAATCAATTACAACTACATACCAGAGGCGTCTTATGGAAACGAGTCGAACCGACTCAATGGTATCGCGTTTACATGATCTTAAAGCCGATACACCGGATATTGAATCGTCAGCACTTGTCAGTGTCGATGGATTAATTATTGCGTCCGCTCTTCCAGCTGATGCGGAGGAAGATCGTGTATCGGCTATGTCGGCTGCAATGCTTAGCCTGGGCGAACGGATTTCCAGTGAGCTGGGCCGCGGGAAGCTCGACCAAGTCTATATCCGCGGTGATGATGGATTCGTGATTTTAATGTCAGTTGGAGAAATGGCGGTTCTGACTGTGCTTGCCCGGAAACAGGCTAAGCTGGGTCTAATCTTTCTTGAGATGAACCGGGCAGCAGCGGATCTTAAGCAGTATGTAAAATGATACCGATCATAATAAAGAGAATGGCCAGTGGAATATAAAGTGGGGAGGGTGCAGCAAATTAGCCCTCCCCACTTCTCTTTTGGGTGATTGATCAATTAATTAAAAAGGGGCATGAGTAAATGAGCCATTATATCTTTTTAACTGGCGGTGTGGTTAGCTCTGTTGGGAAAGGGATTACTGCCGCCGCGCTTGGTCGGCTGCTCAAGAACCGCGGATTTAAAGTAGCTATTCAGAAGCTAGATCCCTATATCAACGTCGATCCGGGAACTATGAACCCTTATCAGCATGGAGAAGTTTTTGTTTTGGATGATGGTACAGAGACCGATCTGGATCTGGGACATTACGAGCGTTTCATCGATGTCAGCCTAAGCAAGATTTGCAATGTTACCACTGGGCAAATTTATTCAGATGTTATCGCTCAAGAACGGCGCGGAGACTTTTTAGGAGGGACAATTCAAGTTATTCCACATATTACCAATGAGATTAAGCGCCGCATTCTGGAAGTATCGCAAGAGCTTCAGGCGGAGATTGTTATTGTTGAGGTCGGCGGTACTGTAGGCGATATTGAGTCATTGCCATTCTTGGAAGCATTGCGTCAGATGCGATTTGATATTGGAAGGGAAAACTCGCTTTTCATTCATGTGACTTGGCTGCCTCATATTGGGGCGACGGGCGAATTAAAGACTAAGCCCACTCAGCATTCAGTGCGGGAATTACGATCGATTGGTATCTCGCCGGATGTGATTATCGCTCGGTCAGATTATCCCGTCCCAGATGAACTCCGAGCGAAGATTGGTTTATTCTGTGATGTGAATGCTGAGGCGGTGATACCTTTGATTACTGCTAATGTGCTTTACGAGGTGCCGCTTCAGCTTGAGCGAGCGGGATTGGGTGCATATGTGCTTAAGCACCTTAAATTAAAGGCGCGCCATAGCCCTGATTGGTCAGAATGGGAACAGGCAGTCGCCGCAGCAAAGAAACCCGGGCCAAAGGTAAAGATTGCCTTGGTAGGAAAGTATGTTGATCTCAAGGATGCTTATATTAGCGTTCGGGAATCCATCCGCCATGCGGCTATGGCTTGCGGCATAGAAGCTGAAATTCTATGGCTGCATTCCTCTGATATTGAGAAAAAGAAGGGGATCAAGGAGCTGCGGCGGTCCAATGGCATTATTGTACCGGGAGGTTTCGGATCCAGGGGAATAGAAGGAAAGATTGCCGCGGCTCGTTTTGCAAGAGAAAGGCTAACACC
>DAOVFE010000150.1 GCA_030673085.1 Anaerolineales bacterium
TGAAATCCAAGAATATTATGTCCAAAGCTCTGCCGGTTCTATTGCTCCTGTTGGTGCTGATTTTAGCCGGATGCAAGTCGGCAGCGACGCCGACAGTTGAACCGATTGTAGAAGAAGCGACAGAGATTGTTGTTATTGAACCAACCGAAATTCCAACTGAAGAGCCGACCGCCGAGCCGGCAGCGACGCCGATTGTTTTAGTCGATGGCGCTGGCCGGGAAGTCACACTGGCCGAACCGGCGCAGAGAATAGTTTCACTGGCTCCTTCAAATGTCGAGATCCTGTTTGCGATTGGTGCTGGCGAGCAGGTAGTCGGCCGGGACGATAATTCGGATTACCCGGAGGATGCGCTCGAAATTACCAGCATTGGCAGCACCTGGGGAGCTTTGAACACCGAAGCGATTGTGGACCTGGAGCCTGATTTGGTGCTAGCGGCTGGAATCAATACTCCGGAGCAGGTTCAGGCGATTGAGGACCTCGCGATTACGGTTTTTGTGATAGGAAACCCGGCAGATTTCGAGGGGATGTATGATAATCTGGAAATAGTGGGAATACTGACCGGCCATCAGGATGATGCCGAGGCGCTGGTTGAGGGGCTTACTGAGCGGGTGGATGCTTTGACCGAGAAAATGGCTGATGCCGAGCCGGTGACAGTCTACTTCGAGGTGGACGCCACCGATCAAAACGCGCCTTGGACGGCGGGGACAGGTACTTTTCAGGACTACATAATAAGTCTCAGCGGTGGCGAAAATATAGCCAGCGATATTGAAAACTGGGGGCAGATCAGCCTGGAGGATTTGGTAGAGCGGGATCCCGAAGTGATGATCTTTGGCCATGCGCCGTATGTTCCTACAACGGTTGAATCAGTCGGCGAGCGGCCGGGCTGGGCCAGCATAGCTGCGGTTGCCAATGGCAAGGTTTACTCTCTTGAGACGAACTGGATAGATCGGCCGGGGCCGCGCCTGGTCGAGGCGTTTGAAGCTATGACAAAGATGATACACCCCGAGTTGTTCGAATAATGGATACGGTCAAGCAGCAGCCTCTTACCGGCTCTGTAGTGCGAAATAAGCAGGGAGCGGGCTCGCTCGCTCCCTGGCTCTGGACTGGCGGCGCGCTTCTAGTTTTTATTATCTTAAGCGCCGGCATTGGTCCGGTTGCAATACCTCCAAATACAGTCGTCCGGATGTTGCTATCCCGGATACCGTTTCTTGATCTTTCGGTCAATTGGCGGGCGAGTTTTGAGACTATTTTGTTTGAGATCCGGCTTCCTCATACTGTGCTTATGGCGCTCATCGGAATGGCGCTCGCTGGAAGCGGAGCTGCCTATCAGGGATTGTTTCGCAATCCGCTTGCTGACCCATATATTATTGGGGTTGCATCCGGCGCAGGATTGGCTGCAGTCTTGTCTATGGCAGTCAGCTGGCCGGTTTCACTTCTCAGCATAATTACGGTGCCGCTGGCGGCGTTCATTGGTGCGCTTGTCACTGTGGCCTTAGTATATTCCCTTGCTCGGGTTGGCCGTTCTACTCCGATAACATCCTTGATACTGGCCGGGGTGGCAGTGAGCGCCTTTATGTCGGCGCTGACCAGCTTAATAATGCTGCTTGCAACCCATGAACTGCATCGGGCAATCGGCTGGCTTTTTGGGGGCTTCGGGCTTGGGGGTTGGGAGCCGGTAATTGCCTCGTTGCCATATTTAGCTGTCGGCCTGGGAATACTTATCCTGCTCGCCCGGCCACTTAATGTACTTCAGTTTGGTGATATACAAGCCAAGCAACTCGGCCTTAACGTTGAACGCTTTAAATTAGCTATCATAATCAGTGCATCGCTGGTTGCCGCAACGGCGGTATCATTTGCGGGCATTATTGGATTTGTAGGTTTGATTGTTCCTCATTTGGTGCGATTGATCTGGGGGCCGGATTATCGCCGGCTGATACCGTTAGCCACGATTGGCGGAGGCGCTTTCCTGCTGGCAACGGATATCCTGGCCCGGATTGCTATGGCGCCGCGGCAGCTTCCGGTTGGCGTAGTGACCGCCATCATCGGCGCGCCGTTCTTCCTCTGGCTGCTGCGGCGGACAAAAAAGAACGTGAGTTATTGGTGATGAAGATACTTGAGTTTCATCAAGCGAGTTTTGGCTATAATAAAGTCCCGGTCTTGCGCAACCTATCGTTAACTGTGCATCCTGGAGAAGTTCTGGCAGTGGTTGGCCCTAATGGCGTCGGAAAGTCGACGCTCGTTAAAGCCGCCAGTGGAATAATCCCCCTTTTTAATGGAAAAATAACGATTAACGACCAAGATATCGGTCAGATGACGGATGCAGAGCGCGCCCGGTATATCTCGGTTGTACCTCAGGCAACCCATCTTCCGGGTGCTTTTTCGGCGTTGGACGTAGTACTTATGGGGCGGACGCCCTATTTGGGCTGGCTGGAGCCGGAAAACGAGCGTGATCGCTTGATTGCACTGCAGGCTATGGAGCGAACTCATACAATCGATCTTGCTGACCGGCCGGTGGGTGAGTTATCTGGCGGTGAGCAGCAGTGTGTCTTGATCGCCCGTGCCCTGGCGCAGGCCGCGCCGGTCATGCTGTTAGATGAGCCAACTGCACACCTTGATCTGCGTCACCAGGATAACGTGCTGAAGCTAGTTAGAGAATTGGCCATAGAGAATAACCTTACGGTATTGATCACCTTGCATGATCTAAATCTGGTGTCCTATTTCTCCGACCGGGTGGCGTTGCTTTCCAATGGCAAGCTGAAGAAAATTGGGCTTCCAGACGAGGTCCTGAACCCGGATGATCTGGCTCAAGTGTATGGCATTCATATTCGCGTTGTGCCGCACCCATTTCATGGAAAGCCATTGGTGCTGGCCAATGGCTGATAGGCGTAAAAAGGAGGTTGAGTGATGCCGAGGTTGAATAAGATCTATACACGAGGGGGAGATGGCGGTCAAACGCGTTTGGGCGACAATCAGCGGGTGCCCAAGGACTCGCTGCGGATCGAAGCGCTGGGCGTGGTTGACGAATTGAATGCTCATTTGGGGTTGGCTATTGCTTTTGGGCTAGATGCAGAGCTGGCGACTCGGCTGCGCGAAATCCAAAATCAGCTTATGGATCTGATGGCTGATTTGGCACAACCCCAGAAAAAGCTTGCTACAAAGCAAGCGCAGAAAATAAAAACGGATCAGGTAGAAGCGCTGGAAGCACTTATTGATAGGCTTACAGCAAAAATCGGACCGATGAACAGCTTTATTATCCCGGGCGAGTCGCCAAAAAGCGCGGCACTTCATGTTGCTCGAACTGTATGCCGCCGTGCGGAGCGAGGGGTTGTTAGACTGAGCCACTCAGAGCCGGTTGATTCGCAAACGATCCCCTACTTGAATCGCCTATCTGATGCGCTGTTTATCATGGCCTGCTTCGAGGACCACTGCGGCGGTGTGTCGGATCCGCCTCAGCAGGATTAAAGTCGCGTAGGATGACTGCTAGATTATTGATGATTCAAGGCACCGCATCTTATGTAGGCAAAAGCGTCATTACCGCGGCCTTTTGTCGCCTGTTTGCGAGAATGGGCTACCGGGTCGCGCCGTTTAAAGCTCAGAATATGTCCAATAATGCCTTTGTTACTAGAAATGGAGGCGAAATCGGTAGAGCCCAGGCATTTCAAGCCCAGGCTGCCGGAGTTGAACCTCATGTGGATATGAACCCGGTCCTGCTCAAGCCGGAAGCGGATACGCGGTCACAGGTCATCGTTCTTGGGCAGGCGGTCGGGCGGATGGATGTACGCCAATATCATGACTATCAGCCCGAGGCCTGGGAAACGATCTGCATGGCTTTAGATCGCTTGCGGGAAGCCTACGATTTGATCATCATCGAGGGCGCCGGCAGTCCGGCGGAGATTAACCTCCGGGAGCACGACATTGTCAATATGAAAGTGGCGGCCTATGCCGGATCTCCGGTGCTGTTGGTAGGCGATATCGAACGAGGGGGCGTGTTTGCCTCGCTTATAGGCACCTTTGAATTACTCGAGCCGGCGGAGCAGGGCTTGGTGAAGGGATTCTTAATCAATAAATTCCGCGGCGAGTCGAGCATTTTAGACGCCGGGCTTAATTTTCTCGAAGAACGGACCGGCGTTCCGGTGTTGGGCGTTTTGCCCTATGTTTTCGGTCTGCCGGTTGATGAGGAGGATGCGGTCAGCATCGATTGCAATCCTTTTCCGCAAGAGAAGGGCATCGCGGATGCTAACATCGTGGATGCTAACATCGCGGATGCCAATATTATGGATGCCGGTGCCCTTGATATCGGCGTCATCCACTTGCCGCATATTGCCAACGCTACTGATTTTGCGCCACTGGCTCAGGAACCGGATGTATCTGCGCGCTATATCGAGGCGGCCGGCACATTTGGCGTTCCCGATGTCGTGATTATCCCGGGAACCAAGAGCACCATGGCCGACTTTGAGTGGATGAGAACCCAGAGATTGGCCGAGAAAGTTGCCAGGCATGCATCCAAAGGCGGCTGGTTGATCGGGATTTGTGGCGGATATCAGATGCTTGGGCTCGAATTGCGCGACCCGGAAGCGGTAGAATCGAAGCACGGCGCAATTTCCGGGCTGGGCATTCTGCCAGTAGTCACGAATTTTAGGACCGGCAAGGATCTGACACAAGTTGAAGCGGTTTGTATGATGTCCGGTTTGGAGGGCTCCCAGGTTCGCGGATATGAAATCCATCAGGGGCGGACATGCGCCGATGGAAAGGTCGCATCCGCTTTCCGGCTGGTGCGTAGGTTTGGCCAAGAGATTACTGACTTTGAGGGGGCGTCGTTGGGGCCGCGGCTTTTTGGCACGTATCTACATGGATTATTTGATCATGGAGGCTTTCGGCGGGCTTATATAAATGCGGTGCGAGTTTCCAAGGGTCTTAACCCATTACCGGGTCACGCCTATGATGCGCGGCCGAAGAATTTCGATCAGTTAGCGGATTGGCTGCTGGATTCGGTGGATATCGATCGCCTGAGCGCGCTAATTGATTTGTCGGCTTGCGGATGATTCCAGCGCTTAAAAACGATCGGCTTTTTACTAATTGCGGATGCTGGCTTGAATCTGGATCCATTGCTGGGAAGGTCTAGTAGAACTGGCGAGGAGTTTCCTTATTCAATTCTGCGCTAGGACTGAGATACCTAACCCCTGAATTTTCCAGAGGACGAAGTGGACATTATATCATTGGCAAGCCTGGGACTGGCATATGTCATCGATATGCTTATAGGTGATCCGCCGAACCGGTGGCATCCGGTAGCTGCAATGGGGTCGGTGATTCGCTGGGCTGCAGCTCATGCCCCAGCCTCAAGATGCAAACGCCGGTTTGTGTATGGAATATTCTTGACATTATTTGGGGCGGCGATATTTGCTTTGCCGGTCGTCTGGTTGGCAAGTCTGCGTTTTCCAATTCCCTGGATAGCGGTATTGAT
>DAOVFE010000197.1 GCA_030673085.1 Anaerolineales bacterium
ACTCCGCAGCAAGCCAACCATTGCCAAGGCAATTCATACGTAGAGAAACAAGAAGCTCTTCTCAAGCAACGTATGCTTCGTAACCTCCAACGCAAAGCTTCGAAATTTGGACTTTGTTTGGTTCCTGTTTCGACATAACGCTTCGTGTTTCTTAGCAGCTGCGGGGTTCTTCATTTGCCGATATGATAGTATATATGGAGTGGAAGCAGAGCTTCCAGCCCACATATACCATACTCTTTGATGAGCAAATATATTTTTCAACACCCTCATCAAACCAGGAGTAACTTCCATGAAAAAAATGCTATTGGTGTCAATCCTCGTTCTATCGGTCCTTATGCTGGCTGCTTGCGCGACAAAAGCGGGTCAGGAATTATCCAGGGCCCCATCGATGATTATGGGCGACGCTTTAGAGAGCGATATGTCTTCTGCTGGGTATGAAGGCATGCCCGAGTCAATCGTAGCGCCGGAGTCCAAGAGCTATAGCGGCAATGCTGCAACAATCGAGCGCATAGTAATCCGCAGCGCTCAACTCTCGATTGTGGTTGAGGATCCCGGGCAGTCGGCCAAGCAAATTTCCCAAATGGCTGATCAGTTGGGCGGATACGTTATCTCCTCCAATGTCTATAAGACAACCTATGGTCCTAGTGACGTTCCCATTACGCGTGGATCGATTACTATCCGAGTTCCGGCAGAACATCTGGATGAGGCCATCGAGCAAATCAAGAGCTATGCCATCGAAATAGAAAGCGAAAATGTGAGCGGCCAGGATGTAACCGAACAATATACCGATCTGACATCTCGACTGAGAAACCTTGAAGCAGCCGAGGAACAGCTTCGCGAGATTATGGCGTCAGCCACAAAGACCGAGGATGTCCTGCGTGTATTCGATGATCTACGCCAGGTCCGAGAGCAAATCGAGGTAATTAAAGGCCAAATGCAATATATCGAGCAATCGGCAAGTCTCTCACAGATTAGCGTAGATCTCATCCCTGACGAGATCTCCCAGCCGCTACAAATCGGCGGTTGGCGACCAGAAGGAACGGCCAAGCGCGCTCTTCAATCATTAATCCAGGCACTACAGTGGATAGCAGATGTTGGCATTTGGCTGGTAATCTGCGTCCTTCCAGTAGCCTTGATTCTCGGCCTTCCTGCCTATTTCGTCATCCGCGCCATCGTTCGCCGGCGACGGGCAAAGAAAGAGGAGAAACCTGCTTCCGAATAGTTACATTGCTTATAGAAGAAGATGAATGTTCTTACTCATAGCAAAAGTGGCCGGAGCGCATTGCAATGCGCTCCGGCCCTCTTTTTCAATGCCTTCTTGGCTTCAACTCGATTGGATCCCCTCGCGTATCTTTCCCGCCAATTTCCCGAAAGCTTGTGTATGTGTCATCTCTAGCTTCCGAGGACGCGGCAAAGAAATCGGGAGATTAAGACATACACTGGCCGGACGGCGACTCAGCACTAAGACTCGATCAGACAATAAAACGGCCTCATCAATAGAGTGTGTAACCATTAATACGGTCACTTTTCGAGCCTTCCAAACACGGATGAGTTCACTTCCCATTCGCTCCCGGGTCAGAGCATCGAGAGCTCCAAAAGGCTCATCTAGTAGAAGCACATCTGGCTCAGAGATCAAGGCTCGAGCGATTGCAACTCTTTGCGCCATTCCGCCCGAGAGATCGCGAGGATACATCGCCTCGAAACTTTTTAGCCCTACCAGTTCAATCATGCTTTGAGCGCGTTCGAAGAATACTTCGCGCGGGAGGCCTTTCAATTCAAGAGGAAGAATAATGTTTTCAATTGTCGTTCGCCAGGGCATTAAGTTTGCTTCTTGAAAAACAAATCCAATCCGTTGCTTCGGCCCCTGCAAAGGTTTACCTTCGAAGATAATTTCACCAGAGCTTGGCCGTAGTAATCCGTCCAGAAGCCGCAACAAGGTGCTCTTACCGCAACCAGATGGTCCCACTATGCAAACGAATTCCTGGGGCTGGATAGAGAAGCTAACGCCTTCCAGCACTTGCAGCATGTCATTATCGCCCGGAAAGTTCTTAGTCAGGTTTCGAATATCCATTATTGTGGTCATAACAGCATTCCCGCTCTTAGGAAAAAATATCTACCCACGGATCAAACTCGCCAAGATTTGCACGTGATCACAGTGAGCGTTTTGAAAAACACATTTGCCCATAAAAGCGTATCCCTTTCGGCAATTCCTCTTTTTCAACGCTCTCCACAGCATATTGCCGGATCAGGGTTCAAATCGTCCTGCAAAGAACAACCATCAGTGGATCACTCTACAAAGCCGCAGGGATCAAGGTCCAAGAACGTTGCCGATGTTCCCTCCCAACAATAGCGAGCCAGAATCCGCTTTCGATCTTTAGCGAGTTAGTATTGGCTAATGCCCGGGCAGGTTGTCATGATCATCGGTCTCTCTAATGGGCATCTAAGGTATAAACTCATTGGTATATGCTCGGGTCAAATCCAAAGGCTTCGTAAGCAAGCCCATTTCAAGCAGCACATCCCGCATATTTGCCCAGGATTCTGGATCCGAGTATCCCAACCGGTCGGCTTTCCAGAAAGCGATACTCTCCTTTAGAATCCGGCGCTGTACTTGCTCGTTGGCCAGCGACAGGCCGGTAACATACTTCTTACTCACTTCGAATGAATAATCCGGATCATCTTCCGCAGCGCCAATCGCCCGAAGCGTCGCCTTAACCATCGCCGCGACAAGTTCCGGATCCTCCGAAATCAAGTTTTCATTTGTGATCAGGCCGTTCGAGGCGAGTGAGACATAATCGGCCACCTTGATGATAGTAGTGGGCAAACCCTGCGCTTCTAACTGCCATGGTTCATTGTTAGCATAAATCACAATTGCGTCTTCGCGGCCCTCAAGCAAGGCCTCGACTTGGTTGTAGCCAATCGAATCGAGGTAGGCAGCATCTTCTGGAAGCTCAGACGCCATTAAGAGCGCCCGATAGCCAATATAGGAAGCGCCAAATAACCCCGGTATTCCAATTTGCTTCCCTGCCAAGTCCTGCGGCCCTTCAATTCCGCCATCCGCCGGTGCGGCTACGGCCACCGGATAATCCTGGTACCATGCCATGACATAAACCACTGGAAGCCCTTGCGCTCTAGCAAGCAGCACCTGCTCTCCTGAAACTACCGCAAATGGCACTTCACCCGCGCCAACAAGAGCAACGGCTTCAGTTTCAGGCATATGCTCAAAACTCAAGTCAATGCCTTCGGCCTGAAAATGCCCGCGTTCAAGCCCCACATAAAATGGCGCGAACTGAATATCCGGCCGATAGGATAGGATGATTCGAACCGGTATTAAAGCCTTAGTGGGCTCTGGCTCAGGCGACGCCGCAAACGAGCTACAGCCCGTCACCATTAAACTAAACCCAAATAGAATTGCCGTAAATTTCCGCATCGTGAGCATATACCTCCTTATTATCCAGACGAGGGTGTTGAAAAACATATTTGCCAGTAAATGACAAAACCCTCAAAATTCCTATCCCCGCAGCAAGCTACAGGGCATTGCGGAATTTTGCCCCTTCGGGTGCGGGTTTTGTTTAAATATTCGCTTAGGACTATCGCCCTGCAGTGCCTACGGCCCTGGCCATTCATCCCCTCAGCAAGCTTAGGGCCCTCAGCAAGCTGAGGGGTATTCTGGCTAATCGAATAAAAGCGTGTGGTATAGGCGTAGTGGAAGCGGAGCTTCCACCACATATATACTATCGTTTCGGCAAGTGAAGAACCCCGCAGCTTGCTGCGGAGTTCTTCACCTCTTTTTCAACGCTCCCCAGACGATTCTTGACGCCAGGCAAGCAGTCGCTGTTCTAAGAGAGCGACCAGGCCATAAAGCAATAAAGCCATAGCGATCAGTATAAAGACGGCCATAAAAACCAGCGCTGTGTCATACATCCCACGCGCCACGTTAATCATGAATCCAAGACCCTCATCCGAGCCCACAAATTCGCCTACTACCGCACCAATAACCGAGAGCGTCACCCCGATCTTTAATCCCCCGATAAATACAGGCATCGCAGCCGGTACCTCTAATTTGGCAAATATCTGCCACCGGGTCGCCTGTAACGAACGCATCAGAACTTTTAGATCCTCCGAAACAGACCTCATCCCTACTACCGTATTGACCAGTACTGGAAAAAACACAAGCAATGCGGAGATCAGGATCTTTGAGAGCTTCCCGGGTCCAAACCAGATCACTAACAATGGAGCAATTGCCACTGTGGGAATCGATTGTGAAGCAACAATGTATGGTGAAAGCAATCGATCCAGCGTCCGCGACTTGGCTAGTAGATAACCCAGGCTTGTGGCAACCGATAAGCCCAGTGCCAATCCGGCTAAAACTTCGGATAGTGTAACCAGGCTATGATATGCCAGGCTGCCATCCGCTATTGAGCTTATCAGCCGGCCCCAAATCGCCGCTGGAGGAGGCAATATATAGGCTGGTATCTTTCCCCAATACGTAAGCCCGGTCCATATTAGAAGTGCCG
>DAOVFE010000045.1 GCA_030673085.1 Anaerolineales bacterium
TGATGCCCATGAACCACCCTTCATTGCAACCGGCAATAACACCCCACTCACTACAGGAATGACATTCACCATTGAGCCGGGGATCTATCTTGAAGGCCGTGGCGGTGTCCGGATCGAAGATGACATTGTTATCACTACCACCGGCGCCAAGTGTATCAGCACCCTTCCGCGAGAACTGGAGGTAATCCTATGAATCAAATCCTGCCAGGAGGCGAACCTTTTTTTCTACCCGGCGGCGATGTCGGAACACTATTGATCCATGGATTTACTGGAGCACCCAAGGAAATGCGGTGGCTCGGCGAGAATCTGGCTAGTGAAGGCTATTCCGTCCTTGGAATCCGCTTATTCGGCCATGCCACATCCCAAGAAGACATGATCCGCACCCGTTATAAGGACTGGCTAGCCTGCGTCGAAGATGGCTATAACCTGCTGTCGGGCTGCTGTAAACAGCAGATTGTAATTGGCCTGTCGCTAGGCGGAGCTCTAGCTCTCTACGCCGGCGCTCATTATCCATTCCAGGGAGTTGTTGCCCTTTCGGCCCCCTTTGAAGTCCCCGACTCGCGGATCTCTAGCTTGCGTCCGATCGTTCCGCTCTTGAGCAAGTTCTGGCGATTCTCCAAAAAAGATGCGGGCGACTGGTATGATCCAGAACCGGCGAAGGATCACCTTGATTACCCCTCGAACCCGATCCGGTCAGTAGCCGAGCTGCATGACTTGCTGCAATTAATGCGCAAGAGTCTACCCAAAATAAGTGTCCCCACCCTGCTGATCCATTCAAAAGGCGACCATGTCATTCCACAGACTCACCCAAAGCTTATCCTGCAACGAATAGGGACGGAAGATAAAGATATCGTTTGGCTCGAAAGAAGCGGCCACGTAGTTACCAGGGACATAGATCGCGAGCAGGTGCTTCTAGAAACCACTCATTTCATCCAACGAATCACGGCGGCTTAAGACTGGGCAATACCTTATCTAGGTACGCTTTCAATACGCATTACAAGTTCAAAGAAAGCGGTTGTGTAAAAGGGGAAATCATTTGCTAATAGGCTGGCAGATATGAGAGGTTGCAAATGAAACAAACCATTCCTGGTGGCGAACCGTTCTTTTTTCCAGGTAACAGCCTGGGCTGCCTGCTGATCCACGGGTTCACATCCACACCACAAGAAATGCGCTGGATGGGCGAATATCTCGCCGCCCGCGGCTACACCGTTCTCGGTATGCGACTTTCTGGCCACGCTACCACGCTTGACGACCTGGCTCGTTCAAAATGGACTGATTGGGTTGCATCGGCCGAGGATGGCTATCACATGCTGTCCTGCACCTGCAGCCAGGTAATTCCCATAGGCCTATCCCTGGGCGGCGCATTGACTCTAATGCTGGCCAGCCGATTCCCAGTGACTGCACTGATCGCTATGTCAACCCCTTACGATCTTTCGCGCATTCCAAACAATGCTATTCTACGCGCACTAAGCCTGGTCAGGAAATCCATCCCCAAGGGGCCGCCTGATTGGCGCGATCCTATTGCCGCCGATGCTCGGGTCCAATATGATGCCTATTCAACCCACGCCGTCATCCAGCTTAGAGCCCTGCTCAGAGAGATGCGCTCTTACCTCTCTCAAATAAAAGCTCCCGCGCTTTTAATGCACTCACGCTCGGATGACTTTATAACTCCACATAATATGACTGCAATCTACAAACGCCTTGGCAGCAAAGAAAAGTCGACCAAGTGGGTGGAAAAAAGCAACCACATCATTACCTGCGATTGTGATCGTATGGAAGTATTCCAGGAAGCAGCGGCTTTCATTCACCAAATCGCTGGGGACAAGAAGTGAGCCAAATACTAACTGGCGGCGAACCATTTCTATTCCCTGGCAATGGGATTGGTTGTCTGCTTATTCATGGCTTTGGCAGCAGTCCCCAAGAAATGCGCTGGCTGGGCGAATGCCTCTCCTCTGCCGGGTATAGTGTTCTATGTCCACGCCTTTTTGGTCACGCCACTACGATAAAAGACATGAAACGCTCTCGTTGGACGGACTGGATAGCTGAAGTTGAAGACGGGCTATCTTTACTGAGCGGCATCTGTTCACAAAATTTCTTGATCGGATTGTCTATGGGCGCAGTCATCGCTTTAACCGCCGGGGCACGCTATCCTGTTGCCGGCGTTGTCGCCATGTCCACTCCGTATTCATTACTCCCCATCCCGCAGCTTACTAAGATTGGCAGCTTGAGCTGGCTTCTCCGGCCGCTGAGCCGCCTCTTCCACATCATCCCCACGCCGTTACGCATGGGCTACTATAATCCGAGAGCAGCCAAGGAACATCTGGCATATTCGGCGATCTCGGTTCGCGCATTCGCCGAGCTTATTGACCTTATCGCCGCAATGCGCCAATCGCTGCCCGAATTGTCTGAGCCGGTTTTACTTATTCATTCAAGACACGACCTCGGCGTTCCCGCCAGGAATGCCGAATTGATCCTTCATCAGCTCAGAACAAGCGATATGCAGCTTCTTTGGCTAGAAAACAGTGGGCATGTTATTCCCTGCGAGCCCGAACGCGAGCGCGCCCTTCAGGCCATCATTGATTTTATCCAACATCATTCTTTGGCAGAGACATGACGCGAAACCTTCGAATCATAGCAATTGCGATTTTCATCTGGGGCCTTGGTGAAGGGGTCTTCATATATTTCCTTCCCCTTTATCTCGAAGATCTCGGCGCATTCTCTATGCAGATCGGCCTATTCCTGGGTCTTGCCGGCGCAGCCCTGGCTCTTGCTCACATCCTTGCTGGAACCCTCGCCTATCTTTTCGGCCGCAAGATTGCCATAAGCGCGGCATGCGTCACGGGAATGATCGCTGCTTGGCTGATGTTCTTTGGCGATTCGCTTCCCTTCTTCATCCTGGGAATGATCCTATACTTCATAAGCAGATCTGCGATCACACCGATGTCAAGCTACATCATCGCTTCCCGAGGCAAATGGACGACAGCCAGGAAATTTATGATGGCATCAACAATGTTCAATGCAGGATTAATCGTCGGCCCGCTGGTCGGCGGAACGATCAGCGAGCAAGTCGGATTACGAATCACCTTTGGGCTGGCAGCTTCACTTTTCGCCCTTTCCACCGCCGTAATAACCCTCATTACACCCCAGCCTTCCGAACAGGCTAAAGCCCTCCCACGCTATTTTGCAATTTTCAACAACGCCACACTTAGAAGATTCTTACTTCTAAGCACTTTCATATTATTCGCCATGTATCTAAGCTGGCCACTGACGCCGAATTTTATGCGAAATGAGCGGGGCGTCTCATTAGTCGCAATTGGCATATTTGGGGCATTCAACGCCCTGGGTATTATCACCGCCAACCTCACTCTCGGACGTTTCAAACCGCAATTCGGTATTCTGCTAGCCCATAGCTTAGTTGCATTTTCGATCGCAATGATATGGCTTGGAACAGGATCGGCTTGGTTTGCCTTAGGCTACTTCCTTGCCGGCGCATATCACACCTCGCGACTATTAATCTCGTCCCAAATGGAAAGCCTGGCAAATCAGGAGGATGTGGCATTAGTTCACAGTCTCGTCGAATCCACCGGCGGTTTTGTGTTGCTAATTGCAGCTCCCTTAGCCGGTGTGCTTTATTATTGTTCACCTGAACTACCTTACACCGTATCGCTTACTTTGATCGGCATAAGTCTTATTGCTTACATCCGATTCGCTCCGCGATACACAGCGATAAGAGAGCCGTTTGAAATACCTCCGGATACCTCAGATATTAGGAGCACACAACATGAACACATGGTTTGAATGGGGAATTTCGATTATTAACTGGATGCAGTCACTCGGAGAGGGACTGATTGCACCCATGCAGTTTTTCAGTTTTTTGGGAATCGAGATCTTCTACCTGTCAATCCTGCCAGCTCTGTTTTGGTGTTTTGATATTTCCCTGGCGTTGCGTATAGGAGTGATTATGCTATCAAGCGCTTGCCTGAATGGGCCTCTTAAGCTGCTTTTTGGCTTGCCGCGCCCATACTGGATCGGCACAGAAATACAAGCGTTAAGCAGCGAGACATCCTATGGCTTGCCGTCCGGTCATGCACAAAATGCAATCGCTTTCTGGGGACGAATGGCAGCGGATATCAAACGCAGGTGGGCGACAATTCTTCTTGCGATCTTGATCTTCCTAATATCAATTTCCCGGCTTTTCCTTGGCATGCACTTTTCCGCCGATATCCTTGCCGGATGGTTTTTTGGCGGCTTGCTGCTTTGGGCATTTGTGCGTTATGAAAAAAGCTTCCTCCAGTGGCTTTTCTCATTCAAGCTCTCATATCGGATTCTGGTTGTACTGGCGTTATCGCTTGCGTTCATCGCTCTTGGCTTGGCGGCATCCGCCCTTACGGCCAACCGGCCCGTTCCTGAGGCATGGTCGCTAATGGCCGCAAGCTCCGCCGCTCAAAAAGAGCCAATCGATCCCCGTAGCCTGAGCGGCATTATCTCTGCAGCCGCGACCCTCTTTGGGATTGGCGCCGGGAGCTTATTGTTAGCAGAATGGAATCAATTCAAGCCTGACGGCCGCTGGCAATTGCGCGTATTGCGCTACATCGCAGGTATGGCCGGCGTAATGATAATCTTCGTCGGTCTTCGGGCAGTATTCCCCCATGGCTCATCCTTAGTAGCCCAAATCGCTCGCTTTATTCGCTATGGGACAGTTGGCTTTTTGGTTTCCTATCTAGCGCCTCGGGCTTTTGTCGCCTTGCACCTGGCTTGAATCAGAAGCTCTTAGATCGAGGGAATTTGGAATATTCTGGCTTCTTCCTATGAGGAGCAGCGGCGCCTTTCTTACGCCTTGGATATAGGCATATGGCTCTTATGGATCCTGCTCCTTTTCGGTAGGTGACATTTCGCGCCATAAGAACCAGTGGCCCTCTCGATCGCTTGCCGAGTCGCGAACTCGATCGTAGTACAAATCAAAAACACGCCCGGTCTTTGTTTGGACCCGAAAAAAGAAACGGCCCACGCCCCATGAACCGCGACTTTCCGCAGTCAGGCGATGTCTCTCGGTCATATTGTGAGCCATGCGCATACGGCGGCTGTAATCGCGCCATACTAACAATACCTCTTCAACCTCAAAACGCTTGCCCCTCCAAGTGAAGAACCCCGCAGCAAGCTGCGGGGCATCTTCTAAGGAAAAAGCCAATATGGGGGCGGTAGCCCCCAAACCCCCGCTTGCCATTCATCCCCACAGCAAGCTGCGGGGTATTCTGGCTTTTTCCCATAAAGGCAGCCGGAGGATCGCGTTTCTTGATAAACTTTGGAGGTCGCTGAAAGATGACCTCAATCTCATTTCCGATAAAGCTTTTTGGCACCCATTGACGCACATCATCTTTAGCCATCATTTGCATCTTCGGCTGTTTCGATCCACTCTCGGGTTGCCGGCAAGTGTAAACAAATTAGAGCTACTAGCCCTAGAATCGTTCCCGGACCAAGATAGAATAATGATAGCAGCCCAACAATTAAGACCGCCTTATGACCCCAGGATGATTTAATCCATAGTCCGCAAAGCGCACCAAACCAGGCCGTTCCCAGTACAACCAGCGGCCAGGCAAGATAAAGCGGGTTAATCCCAAGGATAGCAGGAACCCTCAGCCATAGGCGATCTATTGAAGGATATACACCTAAGATGCGTCCGTGCATACCCTCAACCGTCATCCACATTCCCAAGGCTGCTCCGGCCAGGGTCATCACGATTAAGCTTATTGGTGGACGCCGCACGTCAACCTCCCTATATGATAGTGTTGATAAAGAGAAATCATTTGCCGACGGGATGGCATATAAGAGGTGGAAACGGAGCTTCCATCCTATATATACCACACTCTTCTATGGCCAAATAAGATTTCAACACCCTTCTATATACAAGAAAGGCCGGGATCTCCCGGCCTTAGGTTTGCTGATTGTAAGAATTATCCCCCATCCTTCTCGATCATCTCTTTCTTGTGGGCCGCGATTACTTGATTGGCCACATGCGATGGAACCACCTCATATCGAATAAGCTTCATACTAAATACACCACGGCCCCCAGTCATGGAGCGCAGGTCAGTAGTGTAGCGCAGGACTTCGGCAAGCGGCACATGGGCAGTCACAACGCTTCGCCCGCGCTCTGTTTCCATCCCCTGAACCTTAGCCCGCCGAGTATTGAGATCGCCAAGCACGTCACCCATATTAGCTTCGGGCACAGTGATCCTGATATCCATGATTGGCTCCAGGAGAACCGGACCAGCCTCTCTAAATGCCTGCTTGAAAGCCTCTCGGCCCGCGATCTCAAAGGCCACCGCCTTTGAGTCCACCGGGTGTTCTTTACCATCTGTGACTGCTACCTTAATTTTTTCTAGCGGATATCCAGCTAAAACACCGCCTCGCATTATGCTGCGAACACCTTTCTCAATTGCCGGCATATACCCCTGAGAAATCGCGCCGCCAAAGACCTCATTCACAAATTCAAAATCTCCATCCTTCAACGGCTCGACCCGCATATAGACTTCAGCAAACTGTCCCGAGCCGCCGGTCTGTTTCTTATGTCGGTACTGCGATTGGCCAGTTTTAGTAATCGTTTCGCGGTATGGCACCTTGGGTGTTTTAGTATTCAAACCGACCTGTAACTTGGATTCGGCCTTGCGGATGGCGACATCAATATGCTGACCGCCCATACCTTGGAGAATGGTCTCGTTAGTGCTGCTTTCTTGATGCCATGAAAGAGTTGGATCCTCTTCACTCAATCGGGTTAGAGTGCTGCCCATTTTAGCCGAATCCGCCTGCGTTTTTGGCATTACCGCCACGGAGTAAAGTGCATTCGGATACTCGGGCATCGACATCGTAAGTGGCTTCGAACGATCCCCTAGCACATCGCCAGTATTAGTTTTATTTAGCTTGGCAACGACTCCAATATCGCCAGCGTGCAGTCGTTCGATAGCAACCTGTTCCTTACCTCGCATTACAAACAGTTTGCCTATCCGTTCCTCAGCGGCCTTGTTTTGATTCCAAACCCGATTATCGGATTCAAGAACGCTCGAGAAGATACGGAAGTAAGTAAGCCTACCGACAAATGGGTCCGCTGTCGTTTTCCAAACATAGGCCACAAGCGGTCCGGCATCGGTCACTGGCAAACTCTTCTCCGCCCCATCTTTTGCCTGAACAGTGAACTCAGACGCCTGATTCGGGTCAGGGAGGAGCGAAATGATAGCGTTAAGCAACGGCGCAGTGCCAATGTTGGCGGTTCCCGCCGATAATAAAACCGGGACAACATTGCCACTCTTGATTGCCTTTTTAAAACCAAATGCGATCTCCTCAGGAGTGAGCACTTCACCGTTGAGGTACTTCTCAATCAACTCATCGTCCCCTTCAGCCGCAGCTTCTATAATGCTGATCCGAGCCTTTTCAGCGGCATCTTGATACTCTTCCGGAATGGGGACAGCTTTGCTGCCATCCTCCGGTCGGGCCTGCATGTCGAGCAAATCGATCACGCCCTTAAAACCATTCTTCTCGCCCCAGGGAAGCTGAATCGGGATGAACATTAGATCGGGGGCAAACTCACGCATAGATTGCAGCACCCTTTCAAAATTTGCATTCTCGCGGTTCATTTTACTGATCATCAGGAATCGCGGCAGGCTGAATCGATCGCAGTAGTCCCAGACCACCTCAGTTCCCACCTCGATGCCCGCGACTGAATCAACTAGGATAATTGCGCTATCGGCCACTCCTAAAGCCGAAATAACCTCGCCTATAAAATCCGTATAGCCTGGCGTATCGATCACATTAATCTTGTGATTGTTAAACTCGGTTGTCAAAAGCGAAGTCGAAAGCGATAGCTTACGCCGGATTTCCTCATCTTCATAATCGGAAACTGTCGTGCCCTCCTCTACTCTGCCCATTCGATTGATCACTCCGGTCAGATAAAGAAGAGCCTCGCCAAGCGAGGTTTTACCGGCTCCACCGTGCGAAACAAGAGCAATATTGCGAATAAATTCAGTTGCGTATTCCTTCATTAGCGGGGAATCCTTCTTAATACGACATAGTTTTCTAAGCCTAAGAATTGTAAAGGAGGAAGGAGGGATTGTCAAAGTAAGCCCATCTATTTTTAAAAATATTGTCTCTCTTCTCGGCGTCCTTATAGGCCCCAAAATTACGATGGTGATAAAATTAGGTGCACGCTATAGGAGAAGGCTTAATGCAAGCCATCAGCCCACTTTCTATTATAGCTACTTTGATTAATTTGCTTCTTGCCTGCCTTATTTCTATGGATGATATCGACAACCATTTCTTGAATGAAAGCAAGCTCCTTGCCATTAACTTAAGCAATGCTGGGATACCCGTTCCGGACCCTATCGGCTGCCCGACGTCTGCACTTAAATCCGGCCTGATATATTATCTTTCTAAGGAAGTAAAAAAAGAATGATCGAGCCTTTATCAACCGACGAAAAAAATACGCTACTACTAATAGCTCGAAACGCGCTTGAAGGCGCAGTCAGAAATAAACCCTTGCCCTCAACAAGTATTCAACCACTCACGCCGCGGCTGCAGGAACTAGGATCGTCATTTGTCACTCTAACAACAGGGGGCGTGCTGCGCGGCTGTATCGGCTCAATTGAACCTTCGCTCCCACTAGCCGAAGATGTGCGCCAACATGCTGCGGATGCTGCGCTACGAGATTATCGATTCTCACCCGTCCGACCAGATGACCTCAGCTCAATCGATATCGAAGTTTCCGTGCTGACTCCAATGCAGCCGCTGGATTATGACCGACCAGAAGACCTTCTAAATCACCTGCGCCCCGGCGTAGATGGTGTTCTAATCCAATCCGGAAAGCATCGGGCTACATTCCTACCCCAAGTTTGGGAAAAGATACCAGAACCTGCTCTCTTCCTCAATACGCTTTGCAAAAAAGCCTTTCTGCTAGAGGATTTCTGGAGAAAAGAGAAATTGCAGGTCTTTACCTATCAAGTCGAACACTTTCACGAGCCCACCGGTCGCTAGCTTGGAGAACGTTGCCGTTTGAAGATACGACCTTCAATCGCGAGCTCTCCTCTGATCCATATCCCCTGACAGCACTTGATCATACTCCTGAGGATCAAATTTTTACGTATAGGGATTTTATTGAAGGAAGATTGTTCCAATGAAGCAATAGCCCTCTTGTTATCCCGGCATATGCTCATCGCCTTCTCCGAACATAAATATGCCGGCTGCCGCAAAAAACGGGCGGTTAGGCCAGGTAGGTCTACATCTATTAAATCACGTGCTTTTTCAATAAATGACAAAACCCTCAAAATTCCTTTAGGGACAGCCCCCATTACAGAATTTTCCCCCTTCGGGTACGGGTTTTGTTTAAATATTCGCTCAGGACTATCGCCCCGCAGTGCCTACGGCTGATTTAATAAACGATAGAATTGGCGGTAAAAAAAAGCAGAGATGCCGCGCTGGGGCGTCTTCGAGTAAATGACAAAACCCTCATAATTCCTTCAGGGATGTCCTTTAGGGACATCCCCCATTGCA
>DAOVFE010000038.1 GCA_030673085.1 Anaerolineales bacterium
GTTCCTCCTTCTCTGTACTGAGTTTTCCGATAACTCTCAGTTTAGCAGAAAGCGAGGAACGCTTTCATGGTATCAAGTTGTTGGGTTTCCTGGCTTTTTCCCATGATTCCTCTCTTTTTCAACACTTTATAGACTTATAGCACAGCAATCCAAGTTTGCAGCACCTATTGTCCGCTCAGCTATATGCAACTAGTCTCCCGCAAGCCATCGTTTCTATTTATAACGGCAATTAATTTGTCTTAGTGCAAATGACTATTGGCGAACTTCGGGGCGAATATTGATGCGATCTACTTTAGATAAATATTTCAGAAAGAGGGCTCGGGAGGGAATTTATTACCGCTATTAGGTTATCTTTGCCTTGATCGTTTAGTGGAATCAAATCATTTCATCAAAATCACTGCTTTCAATTAGACCCATAGACGACAGCCATCTCATCGCGATACAGAGCCAGCCAGCCACTGCGCTCTAGCTCCCTTGCCAAAGGCGCATTCGATTCAATGATAAATAATCGAATTCCCCATCTATTTATAGAGGACTGCCAGCCTGGTTCAGCCCGCCAAATGCTGAGGTAATCATCCAGTATTTCATCACCGAATAGATCCGTCCGGCCATCCACGAAGGATAGATAATCTGGATAAAGCCTCCAGATAATATATCCGCCCCAGTTATAGCTATTGAAAAGAGGGCCTTGCGGGTGTGTATCTTGAATAATATCTACAGCATCAATCGGAAATTGGGAATGCATTTTCTTTTCCATTTCATATTCCGACAGAAAGGGCGCCCGGAGAATGAAGCCGCCCAACCCAGCAATAATGAGAATTACAAGATTGATCCATCTTGCCGCCTTTTCTGGTAATTGGCGATAATTATGTTTAGCACGCAATAATGGCCGGATGGCGGACTCTGCATAATGGTTAAGCACAGGCGCTGCAGCCACGGCAAAAATTGGAATATTGCGCGCTGCAATGAAACCAAGATAGCCAAAACCAAAGACAATAATGAGCTCAGTTGCAAGCGGTTTGCGGGTAGAAAAGGCAAATGAAACACCAATAAGAGAAAGCATCACAAGGAATGGCTGCATCTCCAGGAGGTGAAAATCGGGCGATTGCCACTCGACGATGTAATCGCGCAAGGCTTCAATTCCTATCGTTTTAAATGGATAAAGCAACATCGCCGGCCCTTGTGGATTGATTGTTAAAGCAGGAATACAAGCCAGTCCAACGAGCAGATAGGAACGAATCATTGGAAATCGATCCCGCCATCGCCTTCGTAAGTCGCCCGACGACAAAGGTCTTGTGAAGATGATATCTATCACTTCGCCCAGCAGATAGACGATTAACAGCATGCCGCCGATCGCAAATCCCCCATGCAGATTGCCCCACAAGATCATCAGGATTGGCAAAATCCAAAGTAATCGCCCATTGCCATTCCTGCTGCGCTCGAGTATCAGTACAAAAAATGCAGTAAGAACAAGAGAAAAGATTTGCGGCCGTGCTGACCAGAAAATGCCCGATACCATTGCCGCGAGAAGAATGGTGAGTGATCTAAGCAAAGGAGCACTATGCAGAGAAAACCAAATTAAAGAAAAAGCCAACGTAACCGCAAATGCAGTCAGCAGATTCAGTCCAACTAAGCCAGCATGGGCATATATCGAATATATGACTATCTGAGAGAGCCATCCCGGATAGAGCCATGGATCGCCTTGCCGTGTGAGCGAAAATGGATCCGTGGTTAATATCTTACGATTCTCTAAGATACACTTACCGGCACGCAGATGCCACCACGTATCAGCATCGATTGCGCCCTGCAACGCAATAATGAAGATGGCAAGCAACGTCAGGACCAAGACAAATCGATAAAAGCTCAGACGTGTATCACTCATTCAAGCCACCTTAATTGCAGGCTATAAAGAAGATCAAAAGTAGCTCTCTATCGGTATCTGCTGAATGTCATTAGCGCAATACACTCTAATTAGCCAGCCACACTTTCCCTTCACATATTTCAAGAACGTTTCACAGCGAATTAAAATACTTGCTTATCCAGATGGCTGCTATGCATAAGAAAAAGCATAAATTAAATTGGCCGCCCTCCACTAAGGGGCGGCCATGAGATGCAATCCTGGGTACTACTCATGCAAATAATCCACAAGCTTTCGACGATGGTTTGGTTGTCGTAAGCGATTCAGAGCTTGAGCTTCTATTTGTCGTACTCGCTCACGCGTAACCCCCATCTTTCGCCCTACTTCCTCTAAAGTATAAGTCTGGCCATTTAATAGACCATACCGGAGCTGGAGAATACGCACCTCCCTCGGCGGCAATCCATTTAGAACCTCCTGCAAATCTTCTCGCAATAGATCTTTTGTCACCATGTCTGCGGGCGCCGGCGAATCTTCATCTTTGATAAAATCACCAAGCACTGAATCTTGCTCTTCATCTGTTGGCAATTCTAAAGAAATCGGGCGCCGGGCAACCTGAATCATATTTTCTACTTTCTTGGGCGTTACAGATAATTCGCGAGCCAGCTCTTCGGTTGTTGGATTCCGGCCAAGCTGTTGAGTCAACATGTGAGATATCCGGAGAAGCTTATTAATCTGATCGCCCATATGTACGGGAACACGGATCGTGCGCCCCTGATCGGCAATTGCCCGAGTGATCGCTTGCCTGATCCACCATGTAGCATAGGTTGAGAATTTATGTCCTCTCCGATAATCAAACTTTTTAGCGGCCCGAATCAACCCAATATTGCCCTCTTGGATTAAATCCAGGAACGGTACACCTCGGCCCATATATTTCTTGGCCACGCTGATTACCAGGCGAGAATTTGCGGTTATCAGATGCTCGCGTGCGGCCCAACCATCTTCAATCTCAATGCGGAGCATCATTCGCCTTTTCTCAGATACCGGCATCTCAGCAAGTTCTTCGCGCGCCATTCGGCCGCGCTCAATGCGCTTCGCCAAAGCCACTTCTTCCTCGGCGGTTAATAGCGGCACTCGTCCCACTTCTTTTAGATAGAGTCCAACTGAATCGTCTGCATCAATATCCGAGAAATAGCTGTCCCGCTTCGCTTTCTCTTTTGCGGCCTCTTCTTCAACTATTTTCTCTTGAACGAGATCATGAACTTGGGAAACATCATCTAGATAGGTTACCCCAGCCGAAAGTAACGCGGCATAGGCACGTTCAAGCTGATCAATATCGCCCTCAGCCTCCGGAAAGAAGCGGAGAATGTCATCAATCGTAACGAATCCGCGCTCTCGTCCAAGTTCTAACAATTGCTCAATAGCCGAGCTTTCCTCTTCACTAATCAATGTATCCTCAGCAATCTTCTCTACCGGCATTTCTTCCATCTTCAGATTAGAATCGGCCACTGCTGGTTTATGGTTATTCTTCAATATCTTTTGAGACTCTGACATCGACACCTTCAGCATACAACGAGACTGAATTGAATACAACAATCAGTCTCCAATTGATTTCGTCCTACTAGAATACTCTGCCGTTGCACGCGGCATCCCGCAACAATCCTCATAATTACTAGTCCGGCAAGCGTTACTTCCTGCCGGACCGATGAATAATCATCTTCAGACAAACATTTGCAATCAAGGCAGGCCCCTATGAGTGAAAGCGAAACGTTCGCAAGTTATATCTCCCTCTTCTCCCCGATCAGATACATACAACTCATTTGCAAATTCTACCCTTCCATATTCGAGATCAATAGCTAATAACCAGATGCTTCTTGTAATCCGCATATCGTTACGCCGTTATCTGGGCTATGATTCTTTTGCCGACATTGTTCCTGGAAACTATTGCTCGAAATGGATATAGCTCCTGGAAACACCTGTTTCATTCCATATCTATCTATTGCATTAGGTTTGGATTTTAGACTGGCTTCCTGCAATGGTCTTGGTCAGGCTCAAGTGCTATCCTTGAGAGATAAATTGCCCCACTTTTGCATCAAGCAGATCAACAAGATATTATCACACCTAATTGTCAATAGCGGAGCCAATCGATCATATATTTCCGGCAAGTCATTTAGCTTATCCTAAAAGCTGACCTTCCTCTTAACTGTATAAAATGATTATCTCCAATTACCTTTTTTCTACGATGATTAAAACCTACAGATTCATCATAATTGCGATTTATATTTTGCTTTTGAAGTTTTAACAACAAGCATTCTTATCAAGCCGCTCATCTCTTTGCCATTCTATCCATTATCTAAAATGGCATGGCTATCTTGATCTGATTAGCCTAAAATCATGAAGCTAAGTTTTTAGGCAAGATACCCGGCACTCACTATACAAAAATTTAGGGGGCAAAGTCAAGCCCTTTTTCTCAAGTGATACATACTTTGAGCCAGAATAAATACGAGAATGTCGAAAACCCATTTGCCTATAAAAGCGCGAAATGGATATGGAATAGGATCTTCACTCCCACTTTGTATCTGCTAGCTTATTGCAATGATTTATCCTCTTCAACATCTTCAAATTTTTCACTTGACATACGGATAAGCAATCTATAGAATTTGCCATACCATAATACAGCATTTTAAATTGAGTTAATTAGACTGTTGATAAGATTCAATATCCTCCCGATGTTCATCTTGGAGTCCGCCATAAGCAATAGCGGGGCAAACTCGGGTCGTACTTCCAGACTCAAGAATTGTCTACAAATTAAAGACCAAGTTTTTATTTCCTCAAGCTCAGATCATCTCCTAATCAATAATAATGTGACTTAGAATCTCCTATGCTCAGAATTGTTTTTATATACTTAAGGCAATAATGACAATGAATACCAATTATTGAGAATCTCTAACTTGGGCTCTGCAATGAATAAGAACGATAGATGGAGTACAGAAATACCAGAGCATAAAAAGATGAGGGCATCTGGCAAAACCTAATGTGTAATAGCCCGTCTTGATATCTTGCCATTCGATATTCAAAGCCAGTTAAAAACTAACCCCTTTTTTGCTTTGAGGATTTCACTTCTTCAAGGAGAAGAACAAATGCCACATATGTTCATGACCCACTTTGAATGGACTATGATTCTCGCCGTTCTGGGAACGGCCATTCTAGCGCTAGCATATGCAGCTATGCTGGCTCGCCAGATCCTTCGCTATGACAAGGGAACCGAAGCTATGCAGCAGGTCTGGAAAGACATTAAATCAGGGGCAAATGCCTACCTGCGAACCCAATTGCGAACCGTTGCACTGCTTATCGTACTCTTATCGGTGGCAATGTTCCTAAGTGTCTGGGTTGTGCGACCAACGCCGGAAGCAGAAGAGCTTTTTGGCGAAAACTCACGTATAGTAATTGCCGTTGGACGATCCCTAGCGTTCCTTATGGGCTCCGTTTTTTCAGCTGTCATAGGCTTCTTTGGCATGAATATGGCCGTCGAGGGAAACGTGCGAGTAGCGTCGGCCGCTCAAGTAGGTTATGCAAAAGCAATGAAAATCGCCTACAGATCTGGCACAATTACCGGCATGCTAACAGATGGCTTAGGCCTTCTAGGCGGTACTATGATCTTTATGATATTTGGCATGTCGGCCCCAGATGTATTGCTTGGTTTTGGCTTTGGCGGCACGTTGCTAGCCTTGTTCATGCGCGTCGGCGGAGGCATCTATACCAAGGCCGCGGATGTGGGCGCTGATCTAGTCGGCAAAGTTGAAGCGGGCATGGAAGAAGACGACCCGCGCAATGCAGCCGTTATCGCCGATCTAGTTGGGGATAACGTCGGTGATTGTGCTGGCATGGCAGCTGATATCTTTGAGAGCTATGAGGTAACCATTATCTCTAGCCTGATTCTGGGCTTGGCACTATTAAAACTTACTGGGAATAATTGCTGGATCATTTTCCCTCTTATGATCCGAGGGGTTGGAGTAATCAGTTCTATCATTGGCACATATGCTGTATCGCTCTGGAAAGGTGTTGATGCCGAAGAGGCAATGTATAAAAGTTATGAGCTTTCAAGCGCTATTACGATCTTTTCAGCATTCCTTTTATCCCATTTTTATACTCAAGATTTCCGAATGGCCATCTTAGTCGCAATTGGAGTTGCTCTGGCGGTAGTATTCAACCCGCTTACAGCCTACGCCACGAGCGCCAATAGCCCTCGGGTTCGCAGTATTGCTTCTTCAAGCCGATTCGGGCCAGCGTTAGTTATCCTTGATGGAATGAGTCTTGGCTATCTCTCCAGCGTCTGGGCTGTGGTCGTGATCGCGCTCAGTCTGGCATCCTCGATTCTAATGTACTACACACAGCTTCCGCCAAATATCGGGGAGTTGGTACTATATGCCTCGAGTGCCGCTGCCTTTCTGGTTTTTCTCTACAAGGCATCACGCAAGCAAATTGTCAACGGTATTATTGCTGCCATGTGGATCATCGTTTTCGGCTTCTTTCTATTCAGCATGAAGATTGAAGCTGAGAACACATTCTCCTATGTACTATTTGGTATCTCGCTGATTGGCGTTGGGATGCTCTCTCATACAGGAAATAATGTTAGCATGGACTCCTTCGGCCCGATTGCGGACAATGCAAGCGGGATCGGCGAAATCGTCGGGATGGAACCGGATGCACGCCAAATATTGGCGAACCTCGATGCTGCTGGCAATACCACCAAAGCTATCACTAAAGGCGTAGCAATCGGCTCAGCAGTAATAGCTGCTCTCTCACTTTACGGATCTTTTTTCGCCGATATCAAACGAGTCTGGCCGACTGATATTCGCGGGCCATTCGAAGAAGTTATTAATCTCTCTGACCCACGGGTCTTTCTCGGTTTGCTGCTCGGCGGAATGATGCCGTTTCTATTCAGTGGATTATTAATTAAGGCGGTTAACCGCTCAGCATCCCAGATTATGGTTGAAGTACGCCGCCAATTGCATATTCCAGCAATCTGGCTGGGTAAGAGAAAACCAGACTATGCCCGTGTTGTAGAGATCAGCACTCGCTTTGCTCAGGCAGAGCTTATCCCTATTGGATTAATTTCGGTCCTAAGTCCAATCGCTATCGGCTTGCTTCTAAAAGAACAAGCGTTGGGTGCTTTTCTCGCTGGCGTAATTGTCAGCGGCCAACTTCAGGCTGTTTATATGGCAAACGCCGGTGGCGCATGGGACAACGCTAAAAAGTATGTTGAAGATGGTCACTTTGGCGGTAAAGGTTCAGAAAGCCATAAGGCAAGCGTAGTTGGCGACACTGTTGGCGACCCGCTGAAAGATACCGCCGGTCCTGCATTAAATCCGACGATAAAAGTTATGAATATGGTCGGTCTAATCATTGCCCCGATTTTAATTGAGCATGCCGGTTATACATCCGGAATTGTTGTCGCCATCGCGATTAGTATTCTGGCTATTTTATGGTCAGTTAAAAAGTCGGATCGCCAAGTACACATAGCTTAGAATATAGATGAGGGAGCAACATCAGAAACTGCTTGACCGCAAATCTATGGCCCGACTACGGACTTTGGTTAAATCTGCATCCGTAATACAAGTATTTCCATCCCTTTGAGGCGCAAGCTATAGAAGGCATTCTAAATCTATTGAAATATGATTTCGTTCGGGTTTGTGCTTTAGCCGTCTTGAATTTCATCACCAGCGTTCACTATTTTTAGATAGATAGTTCAGTCGCCCATTTATTCAACAATAAAATGCAAATTTTCGCCATTGGCCAAATTCCTTCATAGCTCGATAAGGCCACAAGCATGACCGTGCATATTTAATCGACGTCTGCTAATACTTTCCACCAGATATATCTTAATCCAGCCAGAAACTGGTCACCGGCTATTATGCAGCCAGGTTTATTGGTGGCCAGCAATAGCATGACCTCTTTTACTAACCGGGCATCTGATGTAGACTTTACTTTGATTACAATTCGCCGCACCGGTTGAGAAGCGCGAACTCGTTAAAACTATCGTGTATTAATGCATACGTCAGGCGAAAATAGTATCCATCTTGTAAAAAAGCTCGGAATACACATTAGGAAGCCAATTATATGCAAACATACGACACAGAGGGATCCAAAATCGAATTCTATAAATATCTGGCCGCCTTATTTGGGCTTTTAATAGTCTCAATCACGTGGGGCAATATCAACCTTTATTTGAAGCTATCAGGCGTCATTATCTCAATACTTGCCGGTCTGGCATGGATGATCGACATCTTACGAACAAAACGTACGATTCTTTTGCCGAAAGTCATCCTCCCTTTCGCTGGATTCCTTATATTGAATATCATATTAACGACACTGGCTCCACTCCCGACGACAAGCCAAGAACGCATTTTAATCCAATTTCCTCTTTTATTAGCATTTATATTCTTTGTAGATTCCATCGGTAATAGCTGGAAACCGCGTATCTGGGAAAACGCGCTGATTAGTATCGCTCTTATCTTTGCGATTATCGAAATTTACTTGGCTTTAATGTGGTATGGGCACTGGTGGCGGATTTCTGGCGTGCTTTTCTCCTCCCCGCCAATCGGCTATCGACTGACCGGCTTATTCCTGTATCACCCAAACATCTTTTCCGGATTCATAAATCTTATTATTCCTATTGTCATTGTGCGATTTTTCAGAGAAGAACAGCGCAGCCGAAAAGTAGCTCTGTCTTGCGCACTTCTTTTATTTCTTTTTATCCAATATCTCACTTCTTCTCGCGGCGGCTGGCTAGGAGGGCTAGTGGGGATACTGGTCACGTTGACTTTGTTCTTTGGACCCCAGATCCGGCGGATCATAGGTAAGGGACGGTCAGGTATTCAAAATCTCTTCTCCGGCAAAACGCTGGCCGTAGTGCTGACATTCGCAATTCTCCTTCCAGTGATTGCCTTTCTGTTTATTCGACAAGCTTCAATCACCAAGCACGCCCCCATTGCCTCGTCGCGAGATTACATCTGGGGGCCGGCGTGGAAATTTTTTTCGTCCTCGCCTATCCTAGGAAATGGTCCGGGATCATTCATAATTATGTATGCTAATGAAACCCAGATTCCTCCAGGTTGGGTTACCGATCACGCACATAATCTCTGGCTCCAAATCGCAGCCGAGAATGGTCTCATCGGCCTGTTGCTTGGTCTTTGGGCTCTCTCGCTTATTGCGATCGGTTTCTATAAAGCCTGGATGCACAATGCTTCTTATAGACCCATATTGGCTGCCTATGCCGGTTCAATAGCCGCGCTCCTCACCCATCACTTGGCTGACTATCTTTTTGGGCCTTCGCTCTATGCTCTAGCAGCGTTTCTCATTATCGCCTTAGCCATGAATTTATCCGCCCCAGAAATGAAGATAGCTATCAGTACACGATCTATAAGCTACCTGCTTGCCAGTGGATTGGCGGTATTTATTCTGGGAACAGCCTGGACATCGAGAGGAGCGTGGGCTTATTGGCAAGGTATTTCTGCAGCGCAACAGGATGATTGGACCACTGCACAAGTAAAATTCTGTCAAGCTGCCAATGCCCACCCGGATTTCTCTCTGTACTCATTCCAATGCGGTCTAGCAAATGGCTATATGAGCAACGGCAGTAATGACGAAGAGATGCTCTCGCGAGCTGTAAATATTATTGATCATGGATTGGAGCGAGATCCATACTGGCCGGTACATTGGGCAAACCTCGCTGCACTCGAGTGGCAACAAGGCGCGAATCAACTCGCAATAAATCACTTGATCAAAGCAACCCTCGACGCTCCAAGAAACGCCTTTTTTCTTTTCAATCTGGGCTATTTACAGGAACAACTAGGGAATGAAAAGGATGCATCCTCAGCATACCTTCAAGCGCTGCAAAATGATCCTGATATGGCCGATACAGTAATCTTCGCCAATTCATCGATACGGCATATCGCGACTCATGATTTCCAAGTATGGTTGCGCTCTCAATCAAAGCCACTTACGCATATTCAGCAAGGCTACCAATTCCTGAAAGCTGGTAATCTAGATGCGGCAGGCAAGGAATTTAGAACTGAAATCGATCTTGATCCTCATAATGCCCGGGCCTATGCTTACCTGGCCCTTGTCGAACAGCAGATCGACCAGCCGGAGCATGCTTGGCAAAACGCCCAGACCGCACTCCTTATTGACGGAAATTCTGCCATTGTTTCCTATATTGGCGGCAGGGTTGCGCGAAAGCAGGACCGTCAAGCTAAAGCAGTAACCTACTTA
>DAOVFE010000488.1 GCA_030673085.1 Anaerolineales bacterium
AGACCGAGTGCTGGGCGCCAGGCTGATAGATATCCCCTTGATTGCCCAGGATGCAACTCGCAAGCAAATCTCGACCTGGTCGGATACCTATAAGGGGAATGCTCACCCCATCGGATCAGAAGCCGATAGCTTCAAGCGCATCACTGGCATCAGTCGTGCTATTCCCGATCTTACTTTTTCGACAAAAATGAAATTATATATCCAAGAGCTTGATATTGAATTCGAGCATCATCCTGGTCCTACGCCGGGATCAATGTGGGTCTTAATCCCTAAAATGGGCGTGGCTTTCATCGGCGATGCAGTATCCACATCGACGCCGCCTTTCATGGGCGAAGCCGAGATCGAAAACTGGCTGAGTGCACTAGATGAATTGAGAAACCATCGAATGATGGGATACACACTTGTTTCGGCTAGAGACGGAGTAATTGACCGCCAGGCTATCAACATCGCTGCCCGTTTCCTGCGTAAGGTACGCGATCGGCTAAAGAAGATGAAATCTACGGACGAGCCAGAGCGTAAGATCGAGGCGATTTCTAAAGAGCTTCTTGGAAACTTCAAATTAACGACAAGCCAACAGGAGCGCGCTTTAACTCGACTTCATGTTGGCCTCTCACAACTCTACTGCCGGCTATACGGCGTCGACTTGCAGCCATGGTGCCGCGATAAATGAACCTTCTTCACCAATATAACTTGGCTGCTCATAAGGCCTCTACCAATGATTTATGAACCAATTCTAGAAGCTACTCGTGGCGAAAATGTTGAATCCATTCACTATGGAGCTATCGCAATTTCAGATGCAAGCGGCCGGCTTTATGCATACTGGGCTGATCCAGAAGTCGTTACCTTTCCCCGCTCGGCAGCAAAACCATTCCAGGCACTTCCGCTTCTGGAAAAAGGCGGGCAGGATCGGTATGGGTTCACTTTGAAGCAAATTGCTGTCATCTGCTCTTCACACTCGGGCACCGATGAACACGTGGCTGTAGTGGCTTCAATTCAGCAGAAAATCGGCGTCGGCGAGGAGCAACTACTATGCGGAGCGCATCCGCCCCTGGACCCGGCTACAGCAAGCC
>DAOVFE010000275.1 GCA_030673085.1 Anaerolineales bacterium
TTTTGCCACTAATTCTATCGTTTATTAGGTTAGTCGTAGGCACTGCAGGGAGATAGTCCTGAGCGAATATTTAAACAACACCCGCACCCGAAGGGGCAAAATTCTGTAATGGGGGCTGTCCCTAAGGGACATCGCTAAAGAAATTTTGAGGGTTTTGTCATTTTCTTGACTAAACTTTTTTGGCCTTATAAAACTATTCAGAGGGGAATCGTCAGATATTTATGCCTCCGCTTGCTCATTAGGAGCGATAACTGTATGTTTTTGCGGCAGCGGCAAGCCGGATTCCAAGATTAGACGCGGCACGATATCTTCCCAATAGATGGCCATGAAATGAATACCGTTGATTCCGGGAGTATTTTTTAGCTTTTCGATCGTTTCTAGCGCGATTGCTACACCTTCTTCCTGAGGATCGCTGGCCTCATTCATGCGCTTAATAAAATTTTGGGGGATGACGACCCCCGGGACTTCTTCAGCCAAGTGAAAAGTCATTCGCGGGCTCTTTAGCGGAGTGATTCCGGCCAGGATGTAGACCTTGTCAAGGATATTGCGCTTATCGACGGCTTCAAGCCATTCGAGGAATCGATTATAGTCGAATATCGGCTGGGTTTGGAGGAATTGAGCCCCGGCATTGACTTTCTTCTCTTCTCGAATGGCTTCGTAGCGAGGAATAGCAGCATGGGGAGAGGCGGCAGCACCAAGGAAAAGCTTTGGCTGATCCTTAATCTCTCGCTTATCGAGATAGATACCATCATCCCGCATGCGGCGCAGCATCCACAGCATTTGAATTGAGTCGATGTCGTTTTGAAGCGGATAAGGAGTTGGATCAGGACCAAGATTAAGGTGATCACCGCTGAGACAGAGAACATTGGTGATGTTCAGCGCGGCAGCGCCGATGGCATCGGCCTGGATGGCATATCGATCACGATCGCGGGCTTGAAGCTGCATAACCGGTTCAAGGCCGTTCTCAACTGAGATCGCGGCGCAGGCCAGGCTGCTCATCCGTGGTATGGAGGAAGCGTTGTCGGTGTAATTGGCGGCTGCCATAAAGTCTCTTAGCAAGTTGATCTTGCGTTGCAGGTTTTTTCTGGTGACGCTTAATGGCGGAGTGATTTCGGCCGTTATGGTGAAGTGACCTGAATGCAGGCTGCGCTCAAGGTTGGATATAGGTTCATCATATGCCGGGGCATGGTATGCGGCGTCGCCCTGCCACCAAATTGGCTGCTCATAGGCGTAGAGAAAGGGTTTCCAGGCCTGCTTAAGCTTCTTGCGGCTGAATATATCCCGGAAATGAAGGCCGAGCGGGTGCTTTCGCCAATGTTTGAACAAGCTGATCCAGGATGAATGCCCAGAAAGGCGGCCATCGATTGGAGCTTGAATGGCAAGCAATCTGTGCAGGCGATTAATTCTCTCGGCCCGCTGGTAGATTTTGTACCAGGTGCAAGGTCGTGTCTCGTCAACATAGCAATGTTCAGGGGTTGAACCGCCACATGGACCGTTACGCAGCCCTTTTGGACAGGTCATCGGGCATATAAAGGCGGTCTCCTCAAGGATGCATCGGCCGCACATTCGGCAGCCAAATAGCAAGCTCTTAATCATTCGCTCAATGGCGGTAAAAATGCGAACAAAAAAAGGGTCGCGTTGGTATGGATAAAGTGGGAGTTGGCTCCTCCGGGGGGAGAATATCGGCATATAGTTGTTCCTTTGAATAAAGGTACCGGCAAGGCAAATAATTGATTATTACCCGACATTACAGATTATGCTGTAACCTTGAGCCGGTTATTAAAATCGATATAGTCAGCATGCGGACTTAGCAATTAGGATCTCCCTTATAAAATCGGCTCCCGATTTTGTTAATCCGCTCAGATGCGTCTAAAGCGCCGAGCAATTGGCGCTGGCCAGCCTGATTAAGCACTTTGCCAATCGGGTTCTGATGGAAGATTATAGCAAATGCATTATAACCAGCTATTGCAGTGAGTGACCATTGGGTTTGTTGCCGTTTTATTAATCTATTGCTGGCGCAGCAGGCGAATTTTAAACATGAGAGTGTTGAAAATGAGAAATCATGTGCCGACAGGGACACTCTTGGATGGGCAAATGTATTTTTCAACACACTTAAACATGCATGTGTCTGTTGGAAAAGGGACCGACAGCAGCAAGAAGGAGTACATGTGGAGACGGGCTTTTACCCGCGCTCCACATGTGCCATTCCCGGTCTCGGATTTGGTTTTTTTAGTTCGGTCACGTGCAAAATTTGCCTTCAATCGCGTTCTTCAAGCCTTTAGCTTATGTATCGTGGTTGCCTCTTTCAGCCAAAGTCAGGCGTCGGCTCTAGGGATGAAGCCTTCATCCATCATGGACTTGGTTAAATCCCTGGAGCGACGGATGATCTTTTTAGCGTTTTTGAGCTCTTCTTCATAGGTAAGAGGTTTGAGGGCAATTCCTTCCTCAACTGCTTTGGCCGCGACCGCTGCCGCTTCTCGAGGAAAGACTTCCCAGTCGTCCATGTTGGGAAGAATATGGTCTTCGCTCAAGCCCTGCTCGACGGCCATATCCGCCAGTGCATGAGCGGCGGCGAAGCACATCGAATCGGTAATGGTCTTTGCACGGACATCGAGGGCGCCGCGGAAAATGCCGGGGAACCCAAGCGAATTATTAACCTGATTGGCGAAGTCGGAGCGTCCGGTGGCAACGATCGCCGCGCCCGCTTCTTTGGCTTCCCAGGGCCAGATTTCGGGGACTGGATTGGCGCAGGCGAATACGATCGAATCCTTAGCCATCTTTTTTATCCATTCGGGATGAATCGTGCCGGGACCGGGTTTCGATAGGGCGATAATCACATCCGCCCCTTCCATAGCCTTAGGAATTCCGCCGGTCATCTGTTCTTTATTTGTGATTTGACAGAGTCTCCACTTATCGACATATTCTGTTTTGCGCGCTTCGATATCATGCCGGTCTTTATGAAGAATACCTTTGCTATCGACCATGCGGCAAAGAAGCGGATTGACGCCGGCGGCTGTGATCAGGCGGAAGATGGCGACGTTGGCGGAGCCTACGCCTATGAAAGCAATTCGGACTTCAGACAGTTTCTTTCCGATGATTCTGAGGGCGTTAAGCAGTCCAGCCAGCGTCACCGTAGCTGTCCCTTGTTGATCATCATGCCAGACGGGGATCTCAGATTTCTCACGCAGGACATCGAGAATGTGGAAGCATTTTGGCTGGGAGATGTC
>DAOVFE010000216.1 GCA_030673085.1 Anaerolineales bacterium
AGCTTGCTGCGGGGTTCTTCACTCGAGCTGATAATGGCCACTTATTTACGGCTCGTGCTCGTCGACGATAATCATGTGTGTAAATTGGTCTATAAATATTTTATAACATTAATCCAAATATGAGTGGTGAAAGTGTTAAAAAGAGGAATCATGGGAAAAAGCCAGGAAACCCAACAGCTTGCTGTGGAGATGAGCGGAAAGTGTGGGTTTGGGGGATACCGCCCCCATTATGGCTTTTTCCTTAGAAGAAGGGGCTGTCCCAAAAGGCAGGTCGGTGGGGAGCTGGCCCAATTGCACTGAGTAAATTTGTCGCGAAATGGGGAGTTTATTCTTGTTTATAATAGAATCTGGCTCATTGGGGGGATGAGGATCGCGATTTTCGACTTTTCAGACAGCCCCTTCTTCACTTGCCGAAATGGACACTCTTTTTTGGGCAAATTTGTTTTTTGATACCCTCAATGGTAATTCGTTTCGGGCCTCTTGCCTGAAAAGGCGAACTGATTCACGACTGCCGTACATTGGCATGATTTGCATATGCTATGATACTGCATGTGATTCATGTTAATTGACAAACGATTCCTCTTTTCAATACTCTCAAAGATTAATTTTGACAGTCTTATAATGGGTATTTTGACTGGGATAAAATAGACACAATTAAATGGAAATGATAAGGCCTTGCTGTATAGCCGATTGGACTTCATAGCCGGATTCGACGCTGTGATTATATCTATTGGTTAATTACGAAAGGTAGGCTTTGTGATCGGTTGTGTGTACAGCGCGATTTAATTAGGGGGGAAAGATCTATATACTAGCGCTTTTCCATTTTCGGTTGATGCTCTTAAGAGGTGATTGAACTTAGGTGCTTTCTTGGCTACCATGCCAGTCGTCGTCTTCCTCGTTGTTATCATCGAATGGGAAATCAAGCGCTGTCTTTATTTCGTCTCTATCCAGTCGGACCCAGAGGGTGAGTATATCGCCGTCGGAAAGGTCAGACCAGTGGGCGGCTAGGATCGGGGCTTGCTGAGTTAGGCCATCATCGGCTAGGTATTCGAGCTTGATGATTTGATGCTGCTGCCAGGCGCGATAGCAGCGCTCTACCAAAGCTGGACCATTAAAGGTTCTAAGCTGGCATACTGCTACCTGGGATGGAGTTGGTCCTTCCATCAGACTAAAGATTACAGAATCGTCATCGGCCTCGAATGTGGGCGACGGGCCTTCAATAATCGTAATTTTCTCTGACTCTGTCATTATCCCCTCGGTAATCCTAAGCGGGATCATCTGCGCGAATCATACCATAGAATCAATTTTGCTAAAGCAAGGCGCTGAAAAAATAATTCTCTGCTCTCATCCAATATCTACCCCACTCGAAAGTTATCATCTAAGCGTCCACTGAAATAAGCAGCTAACAGTAGGGAAAATGCCTTTCTCGCATTTGGGGTTTTTTCAGTGCATTCATCAAAGCATGTTCCGAAGCTAAAGATTCGATCAATGCCTGGTTGATTAGGATAAGGTGGAGCGGACTGCATCGCAGTATGGACAGCCGGGGCGGTTGCAAAGCATTGTCTCTGGGGCGGCTCGAAGCCGTCCTACGGTTATATGGATGAGATCGCGCAGAGGGATTAGCTCGATTATGGATGTATTCAATTGGGCATGGCGCGCGACGCCGCTCAAGTGGGTTTCAATAGCGGGAAAGCCCAGGGAGCAGCCGGGATAACTTGGGCAGACGACAGCGCCGCGAGGGGTAAGCGCCCAGCGAATGAATTGCTTCTGTCCGGCTAACTTCTCGGCATAATGCAAACTGATATTTGATACATGGGTATCGCCGAGCAGCAATACATCCCCATCGGAATCGGCCAGCCAGCGGATTGGGGCGAAAGGCGTTTCAAGGCTCTGCATTGCTAGAGCATCATCGGCGTTGATGCCGGCTAGTGAAAGCAGTGGATGCGTGGTTCGGTGTGCATCTGGATGTTTATAAAACGCTTCTGCAAATGGCCCCATTTCTGGATCTACTGGCATATCTGGATGGAAAAATTCCGCTAATTGGTTCTGTTTATCGTATTCTCCATAGCTAAGAGCGTTATTAGGCGGACCTGTTTGAGGGACAATCATTGGTCGTGAAGTAAATGTCGGAGTGATCAAAGTTTCACAATTTGCCAGCAATGCTCCCAGGATAGTATCGATTCCGCCGGCAATCTCGCCTAACGTATTCATTGAAGCGTGGATGATGACCCTATTCTTTCCAGTAAGGCCTATCTCTCGAAATGCGTGAATGAAGTCATGATATTTAAGCATGTTTGCCCCAAGAATTATTGTTTCCACTGAAAAAAGCAGCCACCATTAGGAAAATGCCTATCTCGTATTTAGGCTTTTTTCAGCGGACTCAGTGCATTCATAATTATATTAACTGCCAATTAGATTTCCTGCTTTACAAAGTGCTTGTTGGCCAAGCAAATGGCTAGATTCAATTAAGGTTGATGGTTACATTATTTATAGTTATTTATTGCTATTAGTCCAGTGTTTTTGTGCAATGTGCAATCTGCTTACCGATATGGGCGGCATTAAGCTCGATGCCCAGATAGGGCGACGGGTCAACCGTATTTATAAATTCAAGTTCATTGCGAAAGCTGCCATTGCCGTCATCAAGGACAATTGAAAAATGGAGATGCATTCCAGTTGGATTCAGGGGATCGGCTGAGTAATTACCCTGATGGCCCAGCAGCGTTCCGGCGGGTATGAATTTTTCGAAAGTCCCTGCAGGAAATTCGGAGAGGATGAAGGAATGCCCTTCAGAATCAGCCATATGCGTGTAATAGAGCCAGATTTGGCGTCCGGGGTGCAGCGGGTCGTCGGGAATGCGGAGGATAACTGATGCATGCCAGTCTGGCATGCGAGTCAGGTATCCATCATAGGCAGCTACCACTGGAGTTTGGCCAAGGCCGTTTGGTCCGGTTGGGCCGAATATATCCACTCCTTGGTGGAGGCGCCCATTTCTGTAGCGATCACCGTAAAAGAATGCAACAAATCCATCGGTTGGTGATAAGAAAGGAGCATCGCCGCATCGTTCGCCGGATTGCAATGCCCAATCCTGGTGATGCTCTGGGTCTTCCCAATACTCCCTTAGCCGGGCAAAATGCCAAGCCGAAAGCTGATACTGGCGGTAGATGAAATAACCAGCGATAAGAGCGATGGTCAGGAAACCAGCTAGCACTAGGCCAATAGTACGCCGATGCTGAATCCTGGAGCGATTATAAAGGGAAGCGTTCATTAAGTATTTTCCTTATTAGTGCTGCGTAAGCTTAGAACCTCGGCAGATGTAACGCGGATAATCTCAAGCGGCGAAACGCATAGTAGATAATTAATTGATCCTCCGCCAGCGTAGACTTCAGTCATGTTGAGCATAGCGCTATCCATCAGTGTCGGCAGTTGCCGATCGAAGCCAAATGGCGGCACAGTTCCTATCGAGTATCCAGTAGCAGTCAGCACAATCTTAGCATCTGCCAGCTTGATCCGTTTGCGCGACACGCCACAATGCTTGGCGATCATTCTATTATCAATTTGGGCCAGCCCGCTGGCAATGACTGCTATAGGTTCGTCCCTGATGGTGAAAATTAAAGTTTTAGCAATTTGATCGGCTGAAACCCCAACAACCTTGGCGGCCATTTCAACCGTTGGGGTGGGCGAAGGCAGCTGGATTAGCTCGGCGTCGATAGAATTGTGATCGATGTACCGCTTTAAATCATCGGTATTTAGGATTTCTGAAGGCGAATGATGGATGGTCGAATGCATGAATTTGTGCTCCCGATAGGACTGGCGACCCCGGATTATTCCATGGCCAAATGCCATATGATCTTCTGATGAAAATGCTATAGCAGGTATGATTTTGATCCTCGCCGTTTTTATTTAGATAACGGGTTTCAATTAGGCCCTATATATTAAGCAATGCAAATAGTAGCAGAATTTGCGGCAATATACATTAAGAGGATGTTGAAAAACATATTTGCCCATAAAAGAGTATGGTGCATATGGGATGGAAACGAAGCTTCCACCCCATATGCACTATTATTTCGGAAAGTGAAGAAGGGGCTGTTCCAAAAGGCAGGTCGGTAGAGAGCTGGCCCA
>DAOVFE010000395.1 GCA_030673085.1 Anaerolineales bacterium
CAGCAGCAAGCTGCGGGGTTCTTCACTTGCCGGAATAATAGTATATGGTACCAACTTCTTTTATAAGCAAATATGCTTTTCAACATCCTCATTCTAGTCATCGTGATTTATTGGCTGCCAGCGCTTTCTTTTCATCCGCGGATAGAAAGGCGATCGCCAGGGCATTGCGTTGGGCTTCATGAGCTTGCGCAAGTGTCAAGCCGGCGGCCGGAGCCGCCACCTCATACTCATAATTCAAATCAATGCCGCTAATGCCGGGGTCATCGGTATTGATCGTGGCCATCAGGCCCCGATCTAAAAAAATTTTTAATGGATGGCTGGAATAATCATCCACGCAACTAGTTTGCACATTGCTGGTCAGGCAAGCTTCAATACCAATGTGGTGCTCTTTCATGAAATCCATCAATGCGGGGTCTTTTACAGCCGTAAGCACGTGACCAATGCGTGTTGCACCCAAATCACGAATTGCCTGCCAGATGCTTTCCGGTCCTGCGCTCTCACCTGCGTGGACGGTGACCTGCCAGCCGGCTTCTCGTGCACGCTTAAAATGATCGACAAAGAGAGCTCCGGACCAATTCGCCTCGTCCCCTGCCAAGTCAAGCGCAACCAGATGATCGCGACAATACAGTAATGCATCCAATTCTTTCCAGGAAACATCCGGCCCATAAGTGCGGCTTAGAATGCCGATTAAATTGACTTTAACGCCAAAGTCTCGCGCTCCCGCTTCAACACCGTCTACAACAGCTTCAACTACACCTGATGGATTCAAATCATGCGTCTCGGCCATGAACCATGGGCTGAAGCGCAACTCAATATAATCAATACCCTCACGCTGCGCATCCTCAACGCTTTCATATCCGATCCGGCGGCAGGCGTCAGCATCCACCAACACTGCAAGCATCCACTTGAATTTGGCAATAAATGCCATCACCCCCTGCTTCGGCTTCGTGACCTGTACATGTGGACGCAATCCCTCCAAATCCCAGGCAGGCAGTTGAAGATTATGCTGAGCCCCCAGGTCAAGAATTGTTTCAAGGCGGACACTTCCATCCAGATGACGATGCAAGTCAATCAATGGGAACGTCTGATCGATCATCGACCTTCTCTTTTCTTCTGATCCTACATGAGCCATCGTATTTTAGTCCTCTTCACTCCAAGACTCTCAAGCAATAACCACATGAAAGGGCATTATCAAGTTCCTTCTCTCTTATAATCTGCGCGTATGCTTGGGTGTAGAGCTTCCCAGCATTTATAGCCGGATAATTTCCCTTGACTTTCTCCCTACAGCTTATAGCGTATCGGGGCGAACCCAGGGTCGCCCCGATCGTTTGCCGCTATCAAGATAGCTATCTACCTGCTCCTTTGTTTTCCTATCCCTGCAATGCCGTCCATACCCGCTCCGGCGTCAGCGGCAGTTCATGAATCCAAACCCCGGTAGCGTCATGAATCGCGCTGACCAGCGATGGCGCTACGCCGTCCATGCATATCTCGGCTACCGATTTTGCACCATAAGGCCCGGTCGGTTCATCCGTCTGAACGAAAATTGTATCAATGGCCGGCACCTCGCTCGCCCGATAAACTCGATAATCATTAAACGTCGGGTTGAGCAGCCTCCCCTGAGCATCAAAAACCATGTCTTCACTATGAGCGAAGCCCAGCGCCTGCGCCAGCCCGCCTTCCACCTGACCGGCCGCAGTAATCGGATTGATCACCCGCCCACAGTCGACAATCATCAGCAATCGCCCCACAATTACTTGACCGGTTTCCATATCTACCGTTATTTCAGCAAACTGAGCCGCAGTCGGCGGCGGGCTCTTGTAGCTAATATGAGACGCAGTAGCCATTATTTGCGTCTGATTCTGTTGATGAAGGCTGTTTAATCCCACCTCGGTTAGCGTCACCGATCGGCCGTCCGGCGCCACGACCTTGCGATCCTTCAATACCATTTGCTGCGAATCCTCAATGCCGAGCATCATAGCGGCATGTTCCCGAATTTGATCTCGAACTTTAACTGCCGTCTTGAGCACCGCTCCACCGCTGATATAAGTCGTGCTGCTGGCATAAGCCCCTTTATCGAAGGGCGTCAAGTCGGTATCCGAGGTATATACAATCATATCCTCCACCGGGACGCCGAGCTCTTCGGCAGCAATCTGAGCCAGGATTGTATCCGAGCC
>DAOVFE010000245.1 GCA_030673085.1 Anaerolineales bacterium
TACTATTATTTCGGCAAGTGAAGAACTCCGCAGCAAGCTGCGGGGTTCTTCTAAGGAAAAAGCCCAAATGCGGGAAAGGGCTTTTTCTACTGGCGATTGCTTTTTTAAGTAGACACTTCTATTAAAATAAACCCAAAGTAAGGCTTAAGGCGCGATGATGAGGAGGGACTCAATATTGACCTAATATGAATTAAAGGCAAGCCGTACACTTCATGCGAAGATCGATGCAGGAATTATCGCTGTTCTTCTTTTTATAAAATGATTGCACTGAAAAAAGCTCAAATACCATAAAGGTATTTTTCCTATTGGTTGCTGCTTTTTTCAGTGGACTCATAAAATACAATTATTCAAGAGGTCATATCATTCAAGGAGCTTGCTGGCCAGCATTGCGACTGCTAGATCAATCATGGAAAGATGGACTAGATGTACGGATTAATAATAGCTGCTTAATGAGAAAGGTTATAGAATTGTTCTATAGTATTACAACCGGGTTGTGACTCGGCTAGAAACAGCCCTGGAGCTATGCTATGCGAAAGATTTTTCTTTGGATTGTACGGATTGGCTCGTTTATACTGCTTGTGGGTTTTATCGCGATTACAAGCGGTCGGGATCCTATTTCTCAATCTGATGGTCCAATCGACGTAACTATACCCGGCGAGAGCATTAATGAGGCCGGATGGTTGTCATTCCTGAATGAGACTGATAGTAACTATGAGCCACGATTTGATAGTCAATTGACTCCTACCCCAGTATATGGAACAACTGTGGAAAGCAGTCCGGTCGAGAGATCGAATGATTCCAACCAATCGGAGAATGATTCCGGGTTGTCTGCCAGTAGCAATCTAGACATATATGCCTTTCATCAAGAAGAAAATAATCCTCAGAATAATTTTAGTGATGCGGATAACCAAACTTCCCCAGGTGGGGAGGCGGCATTAGATGCCGGCGAAATATGTATTAATGGTCCAGTTGATGGCACTTTTGTAAAGGCTGATGAACTGCCGGAGAGTTCGATTGCAGCCTTCATGGATGAGGTGACTGAGTTAGGAATGCATATCATAATCATTCAAAATACGCGAACCAAGGGAGCGAATTGTAATTCTCAAAATTGCTGTAGTATGACGAATTACTCATGGCTTCCGGGTTTGCCGGAGAAGTTGGGATTGATCCTGGAAGAAGCGGCTAAGAGGGAAGTTGAGGTTTATGTTGGTCTGGTGATGACCGCTCAGGGAATCTGTCCTGCTGCCTACTATGTTAATCCAAATTCGAGCCTGACCATAGAAGATACCAGTCAAACGGTGCGGATTATAGAAGAGCAATATGGACAGCACCCCGCGTTTACGGGCTGGTACATCCCGGATGAGCCCTTTCTGACCGGATGGCGTGTGCCGAAAAATATCTATGATTATTTCGGCGGCCTGGTATATGCAATCCGGGAGTACTCCGATAAACCAATCTTGGTATCACCTCACTTGTGCCAGAGCCAACGGCGCACACCTGAAGAGATTAGCAGACGAGCGAAGACATTTAAGGAGTCTACCGGAATTGATATCTTGCTCTGGCAAGACTCCGTAGGGACAGGGGCAGTCGATATTGGCTGGGGGCGCTACGAAAGCACCCTGGATCAGCACTTTGCCGCTCTCTCGGATTCATTGGGAGAAGACGCATTGTGGGCGGTGAATGAGCTCTTTAATTGCTGCACGAGTGATATCCTGGTTCCGGGTGGAGGCGCTTATCGGCCGGCGGCGATCACTCGCTTTGCCCTCCAACTGACCATGACTGCGCCTGTGAGTCGACGAGTTGTATGGATCAAACAGCACCACCTTGGCCTAGTCGATCCTTATCATCATAGTGAAGCGGCGCGAATGATTGCGGCTTTCAAGGCATATTTTGGTATTTCTGGAGAATATTTAATCCCACGCAGCTATCAATGGCTGACACCTCCAAACTATGAATATGCCGATTCTGGGAACGAGCTTTTTGACCTTCGAACAGGCGATCCGATTGATTTTCAGAACGAGACATGGGTTGGAATCGAGGGTAAAGGACCTCAGAGCGTGGAGCTAGAAGTAGACTTTGGCGAAAGCCGGTCTATCGATTGGATTGGTTTGCACCTGTTGCAAAAAGAGGATGCAGGCATTCGTTTCCCCTCCCAAATGGGAATTGCATGTTATACGGATAGCTTACAGTGGCCAATTATCACCTCATGGTCGTTGCCATCATGGATTGACAACCAAGATGGGGAATATGTGTTTTCCAATCTTGAGCCATTGGGAGAACATTGTCAATCGGTTCGGTTATGGGCCGATAATTGGTGGTGGACGTTCATTAGTGAAGTAGAGATAATAAGTTCTGCCCAAGATTAGCCTATGCCAGTAAGTTAAACCAAAAGATCGTGCAAGCGTGAATAAAAGCTTGTACTCCTCTCAGGAACGATCAGGTTGTGAATGGATTAAAGAATTGACAAGAGTTTTTCAGTCTGTCCGCAATGGCGGCTTAACGTCCGGATATGGGATGATCGTGCTAGAATCGTGGCTGTGAATACAAGCATCTACATACATATTCCTTTCTGTCGCTCGCGATGCAGCTACTGCGATTTCAATACCTATGCCGGGATTGAAAATCTCATGCCGGCCTATGTGGCTGCACTCGATCGAGAAATCCAAGGCATAGGGCGCAGCATTAGAAAAACGCCCCGGTTGATAATCCATACTATCTACTTTGGAGGCGGTACGCCTTCTCTACTGCCGGATGAATCCTTGCAGGCTATCCTTGATGCGATACATCAGAGCTTCAGCATCCTGCCGAATGCTGAGATCACGCTGGAAGCGAACCCGGGAACGCTAAACGGAAATTATCTCCAAAGACTGCAGATTTTAGGTTTCAACCGGCTGTCGTTGGGTGTGCAATCGGTTCATCCAAAGGAGCTTGAATTGCTGGGGCGCGGTCATGGCTTTGAAGATGTGATTGAGGGTTTATATTTGGCCCGGAGGGTTGGGTTTAGTAATATTAATTTTGACTTAATCTATGGTATCCCTGGCCAGGATTTGGAGTCATGGCAGCAGTCACTCGAACATTGCCTCGCGCTTGGTCCAGATCATCTTTCGCTCTATGCTCTCTCTCTGCATGAAGGTACTCCTTTAGAGCATTGGGTTTCCAGGGGGCTGCTTCCAGCGCCTGATCCGGATTTGGCCGCGGACATGTATGAATGTGCCAGCGCTTGTTTGGAGCAAGCCGGTTTCGTGCAATATGAGATCTCTAATTGGGCGCGGACTGATAGAGAGATAGAATCAGGCCATTGTGCTGAGCAGCCGGCCTTCGCCTGCCGCCATAATATGCAATATTGGCGGAATAGGCCCTACCTTGGATTTGGCGCCGGTGCGCATGGGTATGCTGAAGCCTGGCGTTATTCCAATGAGTGTTCACCCTCTCGATACATTGAACGGATGCAAAACCGGGATGCGGTTTCGTTTCCATTATCGCCAGCGGTGGTTATGAAAGAGCAAATTGATCGAAAGCGCGAGATTGAGGATACTATGATACTTGGCTTGCGCCTAGTTCAAGAGGGGATTAGAAGAGATGCTTTTCGTCAACGGTTTGGGGCAAGCCTGGAGGATGAATTTGGGGCTAAATTGAGCCGGCTCGCCAATCTCGATTTAATCATC
>DAOVFE010000116.1 GCA_030673085.1 Anaerolineales bacterium
AACAATCGCTGCCACAGTTTCATTCCACGCGCCAAGAAACGCATACATTGCCGCGGCTGCCAATCCGGGCAAAGCTAATGGAAGCGTAACTCGCACGAATGTCTGCAATTTGGTCGCGCCAAAAACCTGCGACGCTTCTTCCAATGAAACTGGAATCCCCAGGAAGATGCTCGCCGTGATCCAGATTGTCATTGCAATCGAACCGACGGAATAGACCAATGATAATCCGATCGGTTGATCATAGAAGCCCATCTTGGCCAGGATGAGAATCATTGGCATTGCTATAGCCACACCTGGAAACATGCGCACAAAAAGTACACTGAACTTTAATGCATCTCGCCCAGCAAAGATATAGCGGGCAAAGGCATAGCCTGCCAGACCTCCAATTGACAGAGAAATAATGATGGTCATGGCGCATATCTCAAGACTCCTGATCACCGCCGGAATCGCCTGTCCCGTGCCGGCGACCCTAAAGAAGACTTCGTAGTTATAAAGAAGATTAGCCTTGCGTGTAAAATAGACCTCGTCCTGCGTTTCAAGTTTGGCAATTTCATGTTCGATATCTTCGATCGTCATCGGAGTATTGAGCTGTGCTTTCATGTAAACCGACATCTTTTTGAGATCCTGAGTATCCAGAACACTCATATAGTCTTCTTCGATTCGGTCGTAAACGCTTAGCAAGTAGCCCCGTTCGCCATGGGTAAGCTTGAATTCGGTCCTAACTTGCGGAAGCATGGGCAGCGGGAAACGATAGGCTTCCCTCGTAGATAAAAAAGAGAGCGAGACGATGAAGAAGATCGGCAGCAAGATGGCAGCCGCGATACCAATGATGAAAATATAGAACGTCGTCGTCTTGACAGACTTGTAGAGGTTAGCGTATTTTTTCTTCGTCATCCCTCTACCTCCTTTTTCCTTCCGAAAGCGCCTGAAACCTTCAGATAAGCCAGAGCCGCGAGTGAAACGAGCGCAGCAACGATAATCGTATACCCACTGGCCATCTGATAGCTTATATTCAGCCCTCCAACCTCTTCATGGTAGTAAACAATCCTTTCAACCAATACCGGTAATCGCGAGAAACCTAGAAGCAGGACTACGATGAGCCAAATCTGAATTGCCGCAATCAATCTTAAAATCACCGCAGTCTGAATAGTTGGCCCAAGGATCGGCAATGTGATTTTTTTAAGTACCGTTAAATAATCCCCTCCAAAGACATATCCTGCCTCTTCCGCCTCCCGGGGAATGTTTTGAAGCCCTGCCAGGAGGATGATCATGACAGAAGGGATCACTTGCCAAGCGTCAAGTACAATTAATAATGCCAGAAGCGAAAGCTCCGAACCAGCCAGCCAGTAGATCTTCTGACCTTCTGACAGGATACCCAGATATAGTAAGAGGCTATTAATCCATCCATGCGCGGTTAAACCGGTTATCCACATAGCGCCTGCAGCCGCGGCTGGGAGCGCCATAGGGATCATCGCCAGAAATAAGAAAAAACTCGAGCCTGCGAACTTGCGATTAATGAGCAGCGCCAGAAATAGAGCAGCTATGAATTCCAACGTAACAGAAAAGATAACAATGACCGCCGTGTTTCTTACTGCAGGCCAAAAGGCTTCATCACTAACTACCATTGCAAAGTTGTTAAGCGTGAAATTGCCACTGGCATCGGTCAAACTCCCGACAACCGAAACAAGCACAGGACGCAGCCAAAAGATGGCGTAATAAACCACCACTGGCAGGATCAGCAGGTAAGGAACGGCCTTTTGCGTTATGTACTTTACTTTTTTTCTATTCCAAACCTCTTGAAGGACCATGCCCACCAACCCCTTTCTTATAGCTACTTATGATGAAATCGAGCCGGGAGGTCGGATAAACTTCCCGGCTCTTTATAGCTGAGGTTAGATTACCCTCAATTCATCAAGCTATTTCAGCAGCGCATCGAGTTCTACAGCTGCTGCATCCAGTAGAGCGTCATCCACGGTGCCATCCCCATTCAGCACCATATCTTCGAACACGTCGTCGAAGATTTGCTTAACGGCGCCCCAATCCTGGTAAAGATAGGCAGGCACGCCGGAGACGATGCCGTTCTCCAACACCAATACGGCCTTGGAAATGACTTCGTCAATCGCTTCTTCGCCTACGTAATCGATCGCCTCTTGCACCGGCGGGATGAAGCCGCCAGTTCCCTTGGCGATTGACACCTGGATGTCCGGACGGGTCAGGTACTCAAGGAATTCGACCGCCAAGTCATAGTTCGGCGCGCCTTTCATGATGGCGTAGCCGCTGACGCCGGCGATAGTGCCGGTTCCCACCGGCCCTGATGGCGCTGGGGCCAGAGTGAATTGCGTCTCATTCGATTCATATACCTGGCCGGCGCGGGCGTTGTGGAACACCGTCAGCCAAGACTCTTCGCGCATCATGGGATCAACACAGCTATCGATGTTCATCACCGTCGGGACAAAGGCATCCTTCATAGAAGCCCAAATGGCCCAGGCCTCTTTTGCGGCATCTGAATTGATATCCGGGAAGCCAGCGCCATAGGATAGCGCCGTTCCGCCGAACATGTAAATCCAGGATTTCATTGGAATGCCGGTGATGCAGACCTTGCCCTCGCCTTCTCCTTCGGCAATGGCATTGGCCCATTCGGCATACAGCTCCCAGGTCATAGCATCAATATCAGCGCCTGCTGGCAGATAGGGAAGCGCATTATTGTTAGCCAGCAGCAGATAAACATCTGCGCCAACCGGTAGGAAGTACTGATGTCCATCACGGTTGGTGTCGGACTCGAATGCCGGGCTGAAGTGCCTATCGGTCCAGCTATCGACATATTCCGTCAGGTCTTCCACATAGCCAGCATCGAGCCAATCAGGCATCTTCCCATTGTGAGCGCAAATGATATCGGTGGTAACATGGTCGGTTAGTTGCTGGATTTCTGCTCTCTCAAGTATTTTGTCATCATCCAGAATCTGGAAGTTCACCGTTACCCCATGCTCTATCTCAAAGGGCTTGATGATCTCATTGATGAAGAACTCTTGCTCACGCGGCGGGCTGAATAAGCGGGAAGTGAAAACAAGTGTCTTTGAAGGTACTTCTACCTCCACCGGCACATCTACTTCCTCGATGATCGTCTCGCCAGGAACTTCTACCGTCTCGATGATCACCTCCGGCTGGCACGCAGCCAGGAAGGCCGCACATAATAGGACGGCTGTTAAAACCAGATAAAAGGTTCTCTTCTTCACGTCTTCCTCCATTTTAGTATTATCCTACTTTTTCTTCTTGGAAATTCAATAGGAATTACATTTATATCTATAGGACCTCCTTTCAACTGGTGCAGTAGATGATCTATTCACCGCAAGAACAATGGATCATAGAAGATAGCTTTAGAAAATTCCTGTAAAGATCGGGGACGTTGCCTTGCATGATTTGAAAGCGTCTTGAAAGCCTTACACCCGATCAGATAATCAGTTGAAAAACCGTTGTCAGCAATGACCCAGACCTATGAGATGGACGGTAAGTAATCCAATATATACTCGCCGTACTCATCGACAAAGTAAATGACAAAACCCTCAAAATTCCTTTAGGGATGTCCTTTGGGGACATCCCCCATTGCGGGAATTTTGCCCCTTCGGGTGCGGGTTTTGTTTAAATATTCGCTCAGGACTATCGCCCTGCAGTGCCTGCGGCCCTGGCCATTCATCCCCTAAGCAAGCTTAGGGACCTCAGCAAGCTGAGGGGTATTCTGGCTAATCGAATAAAAAAGCCCCCTTTCCTTTCGTCCAAAGGTAAATAAAGGGAACTTAATCTTGAGGAGATAATTCGCCCAAGAATCCTGGTGATGATACAAATCTACCCCGCCCCTATCCATCCGTCGCTTTTCGATTATTTGATGGCAGCCCTTCATTCCAAAGTCTCCCTACGATCGGCTTGAAATAGACGGTTCACCTCAAATATTCGCCGCCTTGCTCCCAATACACACATGAACTAGCTGAAGCAAGGGTTACAAAATTGCGGAATATAATTGGATAAAACAACCCTCATTGATGTGGCAGTTATATCTCTATATCCGCTTAGTAATCCCAGTAGATCTGTAATATATCTCTTGTTACCCACAGCACCGACTTATTAAAATTGTAATGTCGTTATCTTAGCGATAATTTACATGCAACATAGCGGCAAACGCCTTACTCGATTTAAAGCAATAGCTTTAATGCCGATATAGTTGTTATATATATGATTTTATCCCAAAACGTTTTGGATGTCAAACAAAAACGTTTTGGATATGTAACACGCCCTGGTTGATAAATGAGATCAACGCCAATATCCTTCAACTCATTTGGGGTATATCAGAGCAAAAAAAACGATCTAATCTGGAGCAAATTCGATGACCTTCGGCAACCGCCATCCGGCAGGGCGCCCTATGTTCTAATCCTCGCTTTCTCAGGGATCATATTCAATCGGAAGCTACCTTTACTATCAGTATCGACGATTGGATAAGCTTACTTGAGACATTCAGCAGATTGTCGAATACTTTGGACAAGCCAGATCACCCAAATGCTATTTGCTCAATGGGTGGCTGCTCTGAAAGACAAACTAGACGTCAAAATGAGATGTCTCCAATCCTCATTCCAGCGACGCCAATCACCGTATCCGCCCCGCCATAGTAGACATATATATCATCCCCGATCACTGCCTGCCCACAGCTAAAAACGACATTCGGAATATAGCCATTAACTTCCCAATCCAGCTCCGCCTCCAGAATCGGCTTGGGATAGCGAGCCAACACACATGCAGGATTATCTCTATCCAGCAATGCAGCGCCCAGGCGGTACCGATGATCAGCATCAACCGCATGATAGATTAATAGCCAGCCATCCTTGGTCTCGATGGGTGGGCCCGCAATGCCAATTTTTTTATTTTCCCAACTCGAATCCAGAATGGGCCCCATGATCTTTATATGCCCGGTCCAGTTCTTTAGATTATCGGAAAAGGCCAGCCATATATCAGGGGCTCGCCGGTGAAGCATCACCCATTTCCCGTCAATTTTTTGCGGAAAGAGCGATGCATCCTTGTTTTCCTCATCCAAAACCACCCCTTGTCGGGTCCAAGAGATGAGATTCTCCGAAGTGGCCAAACATATCCGGTAATCGCCATCAAACCGTCCGCCATAGCCTGTATACATCATATAGAATGTGCCATTCGCTTTGACAACTCTTGGATCCTCCGGCCCCCGCAACTCCTGAGGGACATCGTTCGCCAGTATTGGCTCTTCCAGGCGATTAAAATCAACCCCGTTCTTGCTCACCGCATAACCCAAGCTGTTGATGTATTTGCCCTTTTTCCCATTGGAGGCAATATCTGTGGCCCGATAAATAAGATGAACAAGTCCTTTATCGTAGATCGCGGCGCAGTTAAACACCGCCCCCGCTTCCCAGGGACGGTTCTTCTTAGGTCTCAATATGGGCTGATCTGAAAGTCGCTCCAACTTCATTGCCATCTCCTTTAATTTTGGCGATACATCGACCTCACGTACATATCTTCATCCACTTAAACATCGTTTCAGGCCATTAACAGGCGGATGACTAACGCGACACATTCTACCCGAATCTGCTCTGCGCCGGGATTATACCCTGAGAAGCAATCACTCCAGGAAGCCTTTACCCCTCACGATCCGGACTACCCAAGTCAAAAACCAACCCATATAGCCATAATTACCCTGAAACTTAAGAAAAACCGTCGGCTCCTAAATCGCCTCTGTCAGTTCCATCTCATAGCAATCTGGGAGACGGTTATTATTAGAACGATTTGAATTCCGGGTATAAGAAAAATGGTTGCGTCCTGGAAGTGGAAAAGTTCTCAAGGGGGCCGATACCCCCAAACCCCAACTTTGTCCTATAAACCTAACCAAAAATACGGCGGGAGCGCTCGATTGCCCTCTTCCAGTTTTCACGACGTCAAGCAAGATTTGGATACGCATAAAATATAATAGAAGCCGCCAAAGCATTCCTCATAATCAAAATCATTGCATTTTGATTCAATATATGCCAATACGTCTCTCTGCAACTCAATTCCCGTTAATCCGCATGTCCATTCCCAAATAGGATTTGCCAGTTTG
>DAOVFE010000112.1 GCA_030673085.1 Anaerolineales bacterium
GATAAAGGTCCCTTTTATCTTTGGGTAAATTATTGATTTTTCTTGTTTGACTAAACGGCAGTAACACTAAATCGCAACCCCCTAACCGTCAAGAATCAAAAATAGATTGAGACCACTATCGGTGCGGCTCATAAACAACATCAAACAACTATCTGGGATTCAGTTACGTTAACCGTGCGTATCAGGCGTCATTAACGATTGCCGATAAAGATACTCTTTCAAAAAGACCCGCGCATAAAACACGCCCTGTTCCTATTGTGCAGTCCTAGAGCGAGATTTTTCTGATAGCCTATAAGAGCCTTTATTTCAGATTCTGATCAATAAAGGACACAGCATCCCCAACGTTGACAATCTTCTGCGCATCTTCATCAGAGATCTCGCCGCCAAATTTCTCCTCGAAAGCCATAATTAATTCGACTAGATCCAGCGAATCGGCTTCAAGGTCTTCTCGGAACTTGGCTTCCGGTACTATCCTGCTTCCATCAACGCCAAGCAAGTCCACGATAATGCCTTTTACATCATCAAAGGTATCTGCCACAACATTCCTCCGATTTCTGGTTTAATATTGACAATCTGATTGTAAGCAACGATGCTTAAGGATGCAAGCAAGTAAATCATTTCGGAGCCAATAATATGCCTTTTTCCGTATCAACACCACGCCATGAGTAAAGATACGCGTATTCCTAGACGCAAATCAGACCATCTTCGTATTAGCCTCGAACGCGACGTCTCTTCTGGTATCTCAACCGGCCTAGAAGAATGGGCATTTATTCACGATGCCGTACCCGAACTTGATTTGCGTAATATTGATATCCGGCAGCAATTCCTTGGCCATGAGCTAAAGGCCCCAATCCTAATCTCTTCTATGACCGGAGGAACTGAGGAAGCCGCCTTGATAAATCGCATCCTTGCTGAAGTTGCTCAGGCAAAAGGATTGGCGATGGCCATCGGCTCGCAGCGGGCTGCTATTGAAGATCGCAAGCTTCAATACACTTACGATATTGCTCGTAAAGCCGCTCCGGATATTGCACTCTTTGCCAACCTTGGCGCTGTGCAGCTTAATTACGGCTATGGTCCGCAACAGTGCCTTAGAGCAATTGAAATGATTGATGCCGATGCCTTGATCCTGCATTTCAATTGCCTGCAAGAGGCATTAAATCCAGAAGGTGATGTGGATTTTCATAACCTCTTGCCTAAAATCGAAGAAATATGCCACCGGATCCCGGTACCTGTGATTGCCAAAGAAGTTGGCTGGGGAATTTCTTCTAATGCAGCACAGAGACTATTCAATGCCGGCGTGGCCGCTATTGATGTCGCCGGTGCTGGCGGGACTTCATGGTCCCAAGTTGAAATGCATCGCTGCTCTAATAAACATCAAGCCCGCCTTGCGGCTTCTTTCATTGATTGGGGCATTCCAACATCCAAGGCCATTCTTGAAGTTCGGAATGCTCTGCCTGATATTCCACTAATCGCCTCGGGCGGTCTTCGAAGCGGGATTGAAATCGCAAAATGTATCGCTCTTGGCGCTGATTTGGGGGGTATAGCTGGACCTCTTCTTAAGGCGGCCGTGGAATCACCTCAGAGAGTCGCGGATGAGATTGATCTCATCATAGCTCAAATCCGTATATGCCTATTCGCTACTGGAAGTAATGATATTAAGGCTTTGCAAGCCAGTAAAGTGCAAAAAATATAATGACATCAGAAAGTCCCCCTTCCCCATCCATCGACGAGATGCGCTCAGCGGTAGAAGCTGAGCTTAAAAATGCGCTTGCATTGTTCGATCAGGAACACTGCAATGAAATAATCGAGATGATCTCCTATCATCTCGGCTGGGAGCATTCTGGAATGAAGGAGGAAGGAAAGCGCATTCGCCCGCTCCTGGTTCTGCTTTGCTGCAGCGCCTGCGACAGTGATTGGCATATAGCCTTACCAGCTGCGGCTGCAGTTGAGCTAATTCACAATTTCTCGCTTGTACACGATGATATTGAAGATAAAAGCGCAACCCGCCGTGGTCGACCAGCGTTATGGACCCGTTGGGGAATTGCCCAGGCAATTAACACCGGGGACTTGATATTCATTCTCTCACGCCTGATGACGTCCCGTCTGCTGGAGCACGGTTTGCAGGCGCGCTTAGTACTCGATCTCCAATACATGCTCGATGAGGCCTGCCTTCAACTCGCAGTCGGACAGTACCTCGATCTTGCCTTTGAGAACCGGCACTCGGTTTCAGAATCAGATTATGTAACGATGATAGCCGGCAAGACTTCCTCATTGCTGGCTGCATCATGTGCAGCCGGCGCTAGGGTCGCCAATGCAACAGAAGAAACAATTAGTCATCTTCGGATATTCGGATATCATTTGGGTTTAGCTTTCCAGATCCGTGATGACATACTCGGCATCTGGGGCTCGATAGAGGAAACAGGCAAACCCGTTGGCGATGATTTGCTCGCTCATAAAAAGACACTACCGATTATTTTTGGTATTGAGCACTCCTCTGAATTCCGGCAATTATGGCTATCCGCTAGTGCCGATCACCCTAAAATTAACAAAATGATTCGAGCCCTGAATCAATCTGGCGCTCAAGATTATTCTCAGAAACTCACCGATAAGCACACCCGCATAGCTTTAGACGCTCTGCGAAGAGCTAATCCCAAGCCAGCAAGTCACGCTCTTTTGGAGGAGCTCGTACTTCGACTTCTCCATCGCCATAGCTGACTTCCGAGATTCCCCCCTGCCAGATATATCCCTGCTATTTAATTAAACAAGTCTGCCGAAAAAACACCCTTCAGCGGTCAAAAATAAGACATGTATTGGGAGAGGGCTTCGCCTAAATTTAATATTTGCCGTTCTTTATCTCGCATTTGGGTTTTATCAGATCAGTCATTATGTATGATGATCTTTCTACTACGTTGCGTACGACAGTACTCATGCTATAATCGCACCAAGGTGAATAAGGACTATGCGTAGGACGACGCGTTCTTTAGACAGTGGTTCCGCCTCAGACGGCAAACGAGGAAACCTGCAATCGGGTGTCACTCTACAAGACCGCTATCTAGTCCTCGGTATCATCGGCTCCGGCGGTATGAGCTCAGTATACAAGGGACGCGACCTGCATTTCCCTAATGTCACCAAGCTTGTAGCAATCAAAGAGATGATCAACACGGTGACCGACCCAACTATGCGCGAGATGATCGTCCGTAATTTTGAGCGCGAATCCGATTTACTTGCCACTCTTTACCACCCATCAATTCCTCGTATCTATGACTATTTTAACCACGCTGAAAGCTCATTTCTAGTCATGGAATTCATTGATGGAAAGGATTTAGAAGCGCTCTTACGCGAAACCAATTCCTTCATGCCGGAGGATCAAATTATTTCGTGGGCAGTCGAGCTATGTGATGTACTCAGTTACCTTCACAATCATCGACCACAACCAGTCATCTTTCGCGATATGAAGCCCTCGAATGTGATGATCGATAATCATGGACACGTTCGGCTAATTGATTTTGGAATCGCGCGCATCTTCCAACCCGGCGAAAAGGGCACAATGATCGGCACCGAAGGCTATTCGCCACCTGAGCAATATCGGGGAGAAGCTTCGCCAGCCGGCGACATCTACGCCCTGGGCGCAACATTACACCACTTACTCTCTAAGCGAGACCCGCGAGCTGAAGCGCCCTTCTCGTTTACTGAACGACCTATTCATGAGGTCAACCCTAATATTTCCCCTGAGCTGGAAGCTGTAATTAATGTCACACTAGCATACGACCCTTCAGACCGCTATCCCTCCGTAGAAGCTTTCAAGCAAGCATTACTTGCCGCAGCCAAGCAAACTGGCGTCTTGGAAACGGTTATAACCCGGACCGCCATACATAAGAGTAATCAAATCGAGGAGCTTTGGTCCTTTGAATGTGAGGATGAGATCCGTGGATCACCCATTGTCTATAAGGGGATGCTTTTAGTGGGCTGTTATGATAACAACCTCTACGCGCTTGATGCTAAGACAGGCAAATATCTGTGGAAATATGCGACTGAAGGCGGAATTCCCAGTCGCCCGGCGGCACAAGATGACATTATTTTTGCATGCTCCGAAGATTATCGAGCTTATGCTTTGACTGCCGATCAGGGACAGCCGGTCTGGAGCTATTATACAGAAGCTCCCATCCGTTCATCCCCGGTTATCTATGAAGGCCATCTCTTCTTTGGCTCTGATGATTCCCACTTGCATGTTGTCAATATTCAAACCGGCCAGAGGGCGTGGCGAGCCAATGCCACTGCGCCGATTCGGTCGACTCCGCTAATCGCAAATGAACGAGTCTATTTTGGGTGTGAGAACGGGGATTTTCACTGCGTAGACTTCCGCGGGGAGAACAAATGGCGTTTTCGAGCAAAGAGAGCCATTACTTCCTCCCCGATTCTAATTGATGGTATTCTATACTTTGGCTCGATGGATTGGACTTTATATGCAGTTGAAGCTGATGAGGGCTGGCAGGTTTGGCGCTTCCGTATGGGGCGCCAATCGATCTCTACCCCTACCTACGCAGAAGGCAAAATCTTCACGGGCTGCGCTGATGGTCACATCTATGCAATCGACGCCAAAACGAGCCGTGAAATCTGGCGTTTTCATACTGAACACCAAGTCACCGCCTCGCCAATTATTCATGAAGACTCATTATATTGTGGATCGGTTGACGGTGCCATGTATTGCATAGAAATGCGCTCGGGCCGATTGCGCTGGAAATTTGCCACCGATGATTCTATCACTGGCACGGCGGTTATTCATAATAACATCTTATACTTCGGATCAATAGACCACAGGCTATATGCTCTATTAATCTAATCAAACTAAGGTATCCAGCAATGGGAAAACTATCCAATAACAGCTTTGCACGTGCTCTAAAACGCTTTTGGGGGCAATACATTTACTCAAAAGCAGAAACATCGCCTGATAGCCTTGATACAGCGCCATTGGATGATCAGATCCTCGTTCAAGTCCCGGAAGAAGCACCCAGCAAACATATCTCGGCTGCGACCGGCCTATCGGTCGGGCTGGAACGAGGGCATAACGAAGATACCCTCTTCTGTCTTAATGGCAATGCCGACGGGCAGGAAATGCCATCTAATTTTGGTTTATATATTGTTGCGGATGGAATGGGCGGCCATCGCGCCGGCGAGGTGGCCAGCGCGCTTTCAGTGAATACAGTCGTTGCCGGCCTGATCTCAAATGTTTTTTTGCATCTCTTTGACCCGGACAGCCTAAATTCAGATGAGCCGCTTCAAGAACTTGTTCGTGTGGCCTTTGAAGATGCAAATCTGAACGTTGTTGATCGCGTACCAGGAGGTGGAACTACCCTCACGGTTGCTATGCTCTTAGGTAATCAAATTACAATCGGTCACGTAGGCGATAGTCGTGCCTATTTGATTTCAAAGGATGAGATCCATCTCTTAACCCGAGATCACTCTTTAGTGGAGCGTCTCCGCGAACTTGGACAACTATCGGCCGAGGAGGCAGCTGTCCATCCTCAGCGAAACGTTCTTTATCGTGCAATTGGCCAAGGAGCCAATCTTGAAGTTGATGTGCTTTCTCACCCAATTCCCAATGCCAGCTATTTGCTCATCTGCTCGGATGGTCTATGGAGCGTAGTGAATGATACTGAGATACAATCTATCATCCTGCACTCTAGCGACCTGCAGCAAGCCTGTGATGAGCTGGTACAAGCCGCTAATAATGCTGGAGGGCCAGACAACATCTCTGCTGTCCTGGTCCATTTTCCGCCAGCATAGTAAGTGAGAGGGTAGTCTATGACTGGGGAGAAGGACTATTACTCGCTGCTCGGTATACCCAGAAATGCAACGACCGAACAGATTCGGCGAGCTTATCGCGAAGCCGCTCTTCGACTGCATCCCGACACAAATATCGATGAGGGCGCAACAAATCTTTTCATCGAAGTCGGCAAGGCTTATTCCATCCTTAACGACCAAAAAACACGCGCAAAATATGATCAGCAATTGGCAAAAACAGAATCCGATCGGATCAGACAAGCCGATTTCGTCTGTAAAGTCCAACAGAGCCGCGAATCACTAGTCCAGCTTGGTGAACCACAGGTTCATTACATCCTGCTAGATATTCAAGCTTCCCAAACATTACCGGATGTTCGGCCACCGGTTAACCTTTGCATTGTTATCGATCGTTCGACTTCGATGCGAGGGCCTCGTTTGGACAAGGTTCGCAACGCTG
>DAOVFE010000323.1 GCA_030673085.1 Anaerolineales bacterium
CCAATTATATGAATGTAACCGCCAGCAGGTTAGCGGAGAAGGCGCTGCAGGAGAGCGAGGAGTTTAGCTCCAATCTTCTCGATAACAGCCCTAATCCAATTATTGTTATTAATCCTGACACTTCCGTGCGATATGTAAATCCCGCGCTAGAAAAACTAACCGGTTTTTCATCCAGTGAACTGGTTGGATTGAAGGCTCCATATCCCTGGTGGACAGAAGAGACTGCACAGAAAACAGAAGCTAGTTTTAAAATAGCTTTGGCGAAGAGTCCCGAAACAGTTGAAGAAATTTTCCAAAATATAGACGGGAAAAATTTTTGGGTTGAAGCGACGATTACACCGATTCGAATCGATGGAGTGTGTAAATATTACTTATCAAACTGGGTCGATATTACCGATCGAAAGCAGGCTCAGGATTTGCTGCGCATTCAGAGCGATCTTGCTATCCATTTAAGCACGACCAGCGATTTGGTTGAGGCTGCCAACCAGGTATTAGAAGCTGCCATTCAGGTAGAGGGGATTGATAGCGGCGGCCTATATTTGGTTGATCCGCTTACCGGAGAATTGGACCTCGCGGCTCACAAAGGATTATCAAGTTCGTTTGTCGAGCGCAGCTCGCATTACGACGCCGACTCGCCGAACGTCCACCTGGTTATGAAAGGGAAGCCGGTATATAAATCCTACCCCGATGTTTTCGTCAGTGAGGATGAAGTTAGCCAATCTGAGAAACTGCGGTCCCATGCTGTTATCCCCATATATTATGACGGCAGGGTAGTTGCCGCGTTGAACCTGGCTTCCCATACTCACGATCGAATTCCTATGAATGCTCGAAAAGCGCTGGAGGCCACTTCAACCTATATCGGGGATGTTTTTGCCCGGGTAAGGGCTGAAGATGAGCTGCGTAAAATGAACCAGCGTTTGCAGAAAGCGTTTTCCGAGCTGGATTCTGCGTATCAGACGATCATACAGCAAGAGCGCCTGGCGGCGGTAGGGCAGTTGGCCGCCGGAATTGCTCACGACTTCAACAATATTATGTGCGCCATCATCTTGTATAGCGAGATGCTGCTTGCATCCCCCCATCCATCCAAAGAAGACCATGAGCGGTTGGAAACCATCTTTCAACAAGCTCAGCGGGCGGCATCGCTAACCGAGCAGATTCTAGACTTCAGCCGCAAGTCGGTGATGGAAAGTCTCCCTATGGATTTAGCGTCTCTGATGAAGGAGATGAAGGAGCTGTTGGACCGGACCATACCAGAAAACATCCAGGTGAGCATGGTCTTTCACGATGAAGATTGTGTTATCAACGCTGATGAGAATAGGCTGCAGCAAGTTATTATGAACCTCGCGCTAAATGCCCGCGACGCCATGCCCAAAGGAGGCGATCTCAAGTTCGAGCTTACCCGGATACGGCTTAAGCCGGATGATCAGCCTCCTTTGCCCGACCTTACACTGGGGGAATGGGCAAGGGTGGATGTATCCGATTCCGGATCTGGTATTTCTGCTGAGAATCTAGCTCACATATTTGAGCCGTTCTTTACCACCAAACCAATAGGTGAAGGGACGGGGCTTGGGCTGGCTCAGGTGTATGGCATCGTCAAGCAGCATGAGGGCTATATCGATGTGGTGAGTGAAGTTGGCCGCGGCACGACGTTCACCATTTATCTCCCAACCGTGGCATTACCAAAGACCGACGGAAGCCCATCTGTGCAAGTTGAGCCAGAGAAAGGCAGGGGAGAGGTAATCTTAATCGTTGAGGATGAGGCTACAATACGAGAAGCAGTCTGTGAGATATTGGGGGGGCTGAATTACCAAATATTGGAGGCAGAAAACGGCCGCGAAGCGCTGGAGATCGTTGAACGGCAGGGTGGCGCGATCGATCTAATACTTGCCGACCTGGTTATGCCCCAAATGAATGGCAGAGAACTGCATGCTGTATTGAAAGAGAAGGGCCTGGATATCCGGATGGTATTTATGACCGGATATTATCCGGGTGATGGGACGAGGGAGCTTATGGAAGAAGGGCACGTGATGTGGGTCCAGAAGCCCATCGATTCTGCCAGGTTGACGAAAATTGTACGGCAAGCATTGGATGAGGAGAGAGGCTGATTCGCGAGCCAATTCCATTGGTGTCATTAAAAGTATGTTTAAATTTGCAATCGAATATTTTCGAATACTTATAAAACTAAGCGACTGACTTTGGATAGCTATGCCGTTCACATGGGTCTTTAAGACTTAGGAGATTGGTTTGGCAGAAGGGAGCAATGGTTATGATTGTTAGTGATGAGGACCAAGTTTCGCTTCGAGCTAGTGATTTGATGAGCCAGGGCTACCATTGATCTGAGGCAATCGTACTCGCCGTGGGCGAGCATCTTCTTGGACCGATGGATGACAAGCAAAAGCGTATGGCCACAGGCATGGCAGGGGGTATTGGCGGAACTCATGAGGAAATTTGTGGTGCGCTTAATGGGGGTGTGATGGTTATTGGCGCTCTGCTTGGTCGTATCCGGCCGGGTGAAGATGATTCCCGCTGCATGCATTTAGCGGCTGAGTATCGAAAACAATTCGTTTGCGAATTTGGCGCAACTCGTTGCCAAACACTACGTGATAGTGGATACGGCGCCGGAACAACACCTTGTTCGGTGCTTGTTGGTCGCGCCGCCAGCATCCTCCTGACGATTCTGACAAAAGAATAGCTTAATAGCATAATGAAAAGCCCCCTCTCACTGTCTTTCTGAGCGAAG
>DAOVFE010000437.1 GCA_030673085.1 Anaerolineales bacterium
GCTGAGGTCCCTAAGCTTGCTTAGGGGATGAATGGCCAGGGCCGTAGGCACTGCAGGGCGATAGTCCTGAGCGAATATTTAAACAAAACCCGCACCCGAAGGGGCAAAATTCGGCAATGGGGGCTGTCGCTAAAGGACATCTCTAAAGGAATTTTGAGGGTTTTGTCATTTACTATGCGGCCATCTGTCGAATTTAATAACCAGGATTTGCATCAACCAGGAATAGCCGGATGAATTTTTATCCTTACAATGTACTTGTTATAATCAACGGGACTGATCATGTGCAGTGCAATTCTCTCAGGTTTATATTATTTATGTGAAATGATTCGATATTCTAAGCGGCCGACTTGTGCCGTTGCGGGAATCCAATGTAGCGTTTCGGTTTCGCTTGCCGCACATTCTTAATAGAGACCACTATGGCAACCATTAACGCACTAATAAAGCATGCCATTACAGCACCGAAGTTTGATCGCGGCAAGATTCATCGCGAACGATTGGTTGATGCGATTCATGCGAATGTTCCCCGCAAATTAATAGTCATTGCAGCGCCCGCGGGCTATGGTAAAACGACTATTTTGGCTGATTTTACTGCCTGTACTGATCTGCCCGTTTGCTGGCTGCGATTAACGGATGCTGATCGTGATGTGATGCGCCTGGCAACAGTATTGGCAGCATCATTGCAACGCCGATTTCGCCGCCTTCGGGGGAAACCAGACTTAGAAATCCTGGCAGGCGCTTCGCCAGAGGCAATAGCGCATGCATTTCTTGAGGCGATTGATGATAATGTAAGCGAAACCTTCGTTATTGCGATTGACGATGTCCATCTTATTAACCATTCGAAGCCGGTATTGCGATTCTTCGATGCATTTCTTGATGAGCAGCCAGATCAGGTCACAATGATTGCGGCCGGAAGGGAAGTGCTCGAAGTCTCCCTGGCGAAGCTCATGGCAGATGGCGATCTGGAAGGGTTTGGGCCGCATGATCTTGCTTTAACCCGAGACGAGCTCGAAGCTTTGACTCACAATGTACTTAATAAGAATTTGCAAACGGCAGAGATCGACCATTTGATGGAGCAAACACGCGGCTGGATCACAGGTGTTCTTCTGTCCGGCATGCTATCAGGATCCAGCTTGAGATCGATGATCGTACAAACCGGACCGATGGTATATGAATATTTGGCCTCGGTAGTGCTTAACCGTCAACCGGACGATATTCGTCGATTTATGATTGATTCGGCGGTACTGCCGGTTATGACTGCCGCTGATTGCGATCAGGTGCTTAAGCGAAAAGATAGCCAGCGGTACTTATCTCGCATACTACGTGAAGGACTATTTATCACGACAACCGATATATCTCCTCGGACTTATGAGTATCATCCTCAATTTCGGCAATTTTTGCTTGATTTGCTGTCCGGGGCGGATGATAAGCGATTGCGATCGCTGCGCATACGCGCGGCTGTGTATTTGGAGGAGGCAGGATCAATAGATAAGGCGGTCGACATCTATCTCGATGCCGGAGCTGATCATCGGGCTGCGATCTTGGCCGAAAAACATGCCCAAGGGATGTTTTATCAAGGGCGTGTGCAAACGCTAAAGGATTGGGGCTTGCGGCTGAAAGAAAGCAATATGGCTGCACCTAAAGTATTTCTTTACATTGCTAAATCTTATACCGATCAGGGCGAACTGGAGAAAGCAAAAGCCAGCTTGCATGAGG
>DAOVFE010000411.1 GCA_030673085.1 Anaerolineales bacterium
AATGATTAATTGAAGTGTTGAAATGCAAGAATCCCTGCTCGGGGTATTCCTTCGAGCAGGGATTGCCCTTTATTAAAAGGCGAGAACATATAGAATATGTGAAATGATTGTACTGAAAAAAGCCCAAATGCGAGAAAGGCATTCTCCTGCCACTGGCTGCTTTTTTCAGTGGACTCATGAAATGACTATATGTGATTTCAGAAAACGCATTCAAAGGCATAGACTGTGACAGATGAGCGGTCTGATCTAGAAGGTCTTCGGGCGCTTGAGTCGCAGGCTATTACAGCGATACACAATCGCTATTTTCCAAAGCTCTATCGCTATGCCGCTTATCGCATTAGTGATCACTTAGAGGCTGAGGATGTGGCCTCTAAAACGCTTATGTTGCTTCTTGAGACGGTTGCCAGCGGAAAAGGACCTCGATCGAGTCTGCGAGGGTGGCTAATGGGGACCGCGTCTAACTTGATAAATGATTACTTTCGTCGGGTATATAGGCATCCGACCGAATCGCTGAAGGAAAACAGCATATCTGGTGAACCTGACCCGGCCAGTAACGTTGAAAAGACAGATCGCAGGAGGGAGGTCCGAGCTGCGTTAAGGCAACTCACTCAAGAGCAGCAGCATGTTCTCTCACTGCGATTTGGCGCAGGCTACTCTTTAAACAAGACTGCGGGGATTATGAATAAGCGTCCAAATGCTATTAAGGCTTTACAGTTCCGAGCATTGGCTGCATTGCGTCGGCAGCTGGGAGAGGATGTTCCATGAAGACTCCTTATTATGAGGCACTTGAGGTTTGTATAGCCGCCTTGGATACAGGGGTTGATATAGAAGGCTGTTTATCGCTTTACTCCGACCTGGCGGCAGAATTGCGTCCGGCACTTGAGGCAGCCATCGCAGCGCAAGGTATTGCTGCGCAGGATGTTCCTTCAGAAGCGATGAATCGCAGCCGCACTCGCATGCTTGCCCGGGCGAATGAATTACGATTAGAACGCAGAGGCAGACGGCGATTTTTAGGGATGCCCCGGCTGGCCTTCGCTGCTTTGGCGATTGCAGTTGCAGTTCTGTTTAGCGGGGGCGGTTTAATCGCGGGCTCTGCTCAGGCCCTTCCGGGCGATTCGCTATACCCAGCAAAACGCGCGGCAGAAGTGATAGGGAAAAGTCTGGCTATTGGAGCGGAAGCCAAGCGTTCTCTGGAAGTTACATACAGGCAACGGCGGATTGATGAAGTTAAAGAGTTACTAAACCTCGGACGTGTCGAACGAGTCTCATTCGAAGGAATTGTAAGCTCACAATCGCCGCAATACTTAGTTGTGGAAGGTATTCAAGTGGCAGTTACGTCACAAACCGAGATACTAGGCGAGATTGAAGTTGGGTTGCATATCGAAGTCGAAGGCGAGACGCAACCTGAGGGATTAGTAATAGGACACAAACTGCTGAATAAGCAATTAGATCTTATTGGCCAAGTTAACGTGATTGCATCGGATGCATGGATAATCTCTGGAGTAGAAATTTATATACTTGAGGATACGGTGATTGATCCCGGGATTCGAGTGGGTGATCGCGTGATCGCACTTATTGAAGCGAGTGGCGACGGTATGCTCTTTGCAATTGATATTCGGCATCTGGCAATTGCTGCCCCCACCCCCTCGCCGGATGTTTATCCCATTCCATCAGCGTCGCCGATGCCAACAGAGATGGATGATGATGGCTATGAGATTGAATTCATGGGTATCGTTGAAGCCATTGCAGGGGACCTCTGGGTGATAGGCGACAAGACGGTAAATATTTCTGCGGAAACTGATATAGATGATGAAATTGAGATTGGTGATATTGTCGAAGTTGAAGCGCTAGTCAGCCGTGATGGCTCGATTTTGGCGCAAGAGATCAAGCTGGCAGATGATGGCCAGGATGACGAAGGTGATGACCAGGACGACGATGGTGATGACCAGGACGACGATGGTGACGATATGGGCGATGATGGTGACGACCCGGATGACGAAGATGATGACTAGGATGACGACTAGGATGACGATGAAATAAGAGATGATT
>DAOVFE010000375.1 GCA_030673085.1 Anaerolineales bacterium
TTCACATCCGCAATTACTACCTCAATACCGGCCTTTTCAAATATCGGCCGGAATCGATCATATACCGGAATCATATATGGGGCCGTCAGTAATACCCGTATTGTCATGAAGCTTCCTCTATCTTTTCAAGTATCTTGGGCATAGGCCGGCGGTCATTTTCGAGCATCGTAATGCGGCACTTGACCTTTGTAAAACCTGTAAGCCTTACCCTTCACTAGATCGCAGCCAGCGATGAACTCGTCAACTAAAAATGTAACCGGAAAGCATAAGTCAGGTTTCTTCGGCCTGCCGCCGGCGCATCAAGAAATCAGCCATCAAAAAATCCGGCTCTTCATCGATGTCCCATGCTTCGCTCTGGTCAATTTCAAACATCAGCGGTCGAGCCCCAATTCGATGTTGGTGCGCCTCCAGCGAAGCGCGGCTGAAGAGGTAGATGCAGGAATTCTCTTCATATACCGGCGGCATATCCTGAGTCCGAATCAGAATGTGCGGGTCATGATTTATAGGGCGGCCGGATGCATCATACAGCCGTGTCTGAAGACTGGTCACCGAAAAAAGGGAATCGTGCTTTGGATAAGTTTCCAGGAATTCATTGATCGCACGCGAAATAGTCTCTGCTTTCAGCAGCGGGTTTGTGCTATGAGTCTGAAGATAGAAATCGGCGGCCACCTGATTTACATCGTGCAGCAGGATAGCATTCATGGGGACATAGTCAGCACGCAGATCTTTAGGGCGATCAATTACCGTCACTGATGGATAATCACGTGCGATCCCATCTATTATGACCGGGCTATCCGTATCCACCACGATTTGATTGATTCCGTCGCAGCGCAGCAGGGTTTCAAGAATATAGGTGTAAAGTGGCTTGCCGGCCAGAAGTCGATAGTTTTTCCCCGGTACGCGTTCCGAATGATGTCGCATCGGAACTAGAGCTACCATACTAATCTGTTTTTTTTCCATTAAATAGCCTGTTGTATAACTCGTAAAGTATAATTTTTTATCTCACTTGGAACAAAGTAATGGCATAATCTTAGCACTATCGCTCCACTTAAGCCTGAATTTCTCTATTATTTTGGGACAGTGTCCCACTCTTCGCCGGAGTTGAGCAGTTATGCAATAGACTCTAAACATCACTATAAATCGCTACATCCTATTCAACGATCATCTGCCGCCTATATAGCAACTTTAATTCTTGGTAGAAATATCATCGTCCGCAATTTCGCTGTAATTAATGGGAGCGGCGTTGTTGTCAGATTGAGCTACCGGATGGGAAAAGCTACGCGGATAGTAAAATGTCTCTTTGAGCCGCTTCGTCATCGGTCCTGAAATAGCAAATCCGCGGTATGTTCCCCAGAGCTGCATCAAGCGGAACCAAAGAATACCCCATAGTTCATGAATAAAGGCATGCTGGCGTAAAGCCTGCCAGCTATCACTGACAATATTTAGAAAGGTCAGCCACAAGAAATCCCAAAAGTGGAAGCTCTCTTCTGGTTGGATCGTCTTAAGCGCCATTGCCTCTCGCCGGTAGCGATTATATACAGCCCGTGGGCTTTCATCATGTACGTGAATGATTTCTGCCTCGGCCGAATAGGCCAGAACATGTCCCTGCCCTATAGCCCCCCTCGCCCAATCTAGGTCTTCAAGACCCGGCAAATCTTCATCATACTTACGCTGTAGCCACAAATCCCGCCGAATAGCCGCATTGGCATTGTTGCAGAAAGGATGGCGCTGCCGGGCAATGGATTCGTCAGGATACAACTTAGCGAAGATCTGTTGCTCTGCAAATTTGGTAATCTGGTTGCCCCGCTGTTTACCATACACCAGAGCAACTTCCGAGTCATCAAATGGCGCAACCAGTTTAGCAAGCCAATCCGGATAAACCGGATAGACATGGGCGCTGGCGAAGACGATAAATTTCCCGCGTGCTATTTTGCAGCCCTGGTTCAACGAGCGGCCGAAAGTAAACTCTTCGGGGCGGATATGGATAATTTCAACCGGATACCGCGACGCAATTGCAACCGTGGCATCGGTTGACCCCGAATCGACCAGGATGATTTGCACATCTTGGACTGTTTGCTCCAAAATGCCGGCTAACAGACGGCCAATGTGCTTTTCTTCGTTGTACGCTCGAATGACAATCGAGCATCTCGGCTTACGAGTGTTGCCCATGACTCTGCGACAACTCCTTTAACTGGGAAATAGCTATACAGATTGAAAGCATCTACCTCTCAGAATGATCGTTTACCTGGGGCGCCATCCTTCGGATGAAAACGCCGATGGAAGGAAATCCACCGTCCAATGAAAACGATTCGTATCTTTCATGGCTTGCTTATTCTGC
>DAOVFE010000386.1 GCA_030673085.1 Anaerolineales bacterium
CCAGGCGATGCCCAAAGGAGGCGAACTGACGATCGAAGCTACGCTTGCAAAGGGCGAGGTGCATCTCTCGATAAGCGACACTGGGTGCGGCATCTCTAAGGAGAATATGGAAAATCTATTTAAGCCGCTATTCACCACCAAGGTCAGGGGTATCGGCTTCGGATTAGCGCTATCGAAGAACCTGGCAGAAGCAAATGGAGGAAGCGTCGAGGTGAAGAGTGAAGTAGGGGCGGGGAGCACTTTCACGATAATTCTGCCTGCCAGAGCGGAGGTTTCATGAGGAAGCCATTACGTATCCTGATTGTAGACGACGACCATCGGATGGCAAGGACATTGATGGATATATTAAATGTGAAGGGCTATCAGGCCGATGCGGTTTTTTCCGGCGAGGAAGCGCTGCAGAAAGTGAAGGCTATTTCCTATGACTGCGTTCTAAGCGACATAAAGATGCCTGAAATTGACGGGGTGGAGCTATTTCGGGAAATCAAGGCCGAGCAACCTGATTTGTCAGTGGTTCTGATGACCGCCTATGCCGGCGATAAATTAGTGACGGAAGGGCTGAAAGAGGGTGCAATCGCTTCCCTGACTAAGCCGATAGATATCGATATAATGCTGAGTTTTTTATCTTCGCTGCGGAAGGAACGAGTGATCGTCATCGTGGACGATGACCCGGCATTCTGTAATACCTTGGGGGATATTCTGAAGACCAGAAACTTCGCGGTCATCGAGATCGGTGACCCGTGGGACCTTGAGGAGGTAATAAAGGATGACGGCCGAATGATTGTGTTATTGGACATGAAACTGAATGGGATCGACGGCCTTGATGTCCTGCAGGATATACGGAAACGGTGGCCGAAGCTACCGGTCATCCTGGTCACCGGCTATAGAGAAAAGATGGCCCAATCGATTAAAAAAGCTCTGAAGATATCCGCCTACACCTGCCTTTACAAACCGTTGCAAATTGAAGAATTGATACGAATCTTAACAGATATTCACCATACAGAGCTGGGAAAGATTCTAGATCGGGGCTCAGGTAAGTGAAAGTGAGGTTCACTGTGCACGAGAAGCCGGCCATTCTCATTGTTGATGATGATTCAAATCAGAGGATCACTCTCTCAGACATCCTTAAGGCAAAAGATTATGGGCCGGTATCGGTCCCTGGCGGAAAAGAAGCTTTGGAGGAAATTGAAAAGAATCCGCCTGCAGCGGCGCTGATCGATCTAAAACTGAAGGACATGTCAGGCTTGAAGCTGATTGGCAAGATAAAGCAGCGGCTGCCGGACGTCGAATGCATTATGATCACCGGTTATGCCTCGCGGGAATCAGCTATCGAGGCTATCAACCTGGGCGCATACAGCTATATTGAAAAGCCCTATGATATTGATCAATTGCTGTTGATCCTTCGTAGGGCAGTTGAAAAGCAGAAAGCTGAGGAAGAATATCGGCGGCTTAAGGAGTTTAATCAGAACATTATAGAGAGCATCAGTGAGGGAATAATCGTCGAAGATGCAGCAGGGACTATACAATTCGTCAATCCGGCGGCTGCGACATTGTTGAACCGTTCGGCCAAGGAGTTGGTTGGCAAATGCCTAATAGATATATTCCCACCCGATCAGCGATCGATTATTAATGCGGCTATTGAACGGCGTGCGCGCGGCGAAGACGATCGTTATGAGCTTCGCCTCCTCGATGAACATGGCCAGCCGATTTATCTTATGGTAAGTGGATCGCCATGGCATGAGAGCGGACAGTTTAAGGGCAGCTTGGCTACTTATATAGATGTCACCGCCAGCAGGTTAGCGGAGAAGGCGCTGCAGGAGAGCGAGGGGTTTGGTTCTAGTCTTCTAGAAAGCAGCCCTAATCCTATTGTTGTAATTAATCCTGACACTTCCGTGCGATATGTAAATCCCGCGTTGGAGAAGCTAACCGGTTTTTCATCCGGTGAACTGGTTGGATTGAAGGCTCCATATCCCTGGTGGACAGAAGAGACTTCACAGAAAACAGAAGCTAGTTTTAAAATAGCTTTAGCGAAGAGTCCCGAAGCAGTTGAAGAAATTTTACAAAATAAAGAAGGGGGAAATTTTTGGGTCGAAGTGACGATTACCCCGATTCGAATCGATGGAGTGAGTAAATATTACTTATCAAACTGGGTCGATATTACCGATCGAAAGCAGGCTCAGGATTTGCTGCGCATTCAGAGCGATCTTGCTATCCATTTAAGCACGA
>DAOVFE010000350.1 GCA_030673085.1 Anaerolineales bacterium
AAGGCATTTTCCCACTGGTGGCTGCTTTTTTCAGTGGACACATAAATACATATCGCGCAGAATATGGCCATATGGCTTCGAAGCGTATATTCGGTTATCACAAAGCCCAAGCGGGGACAGCCTAATTAAAGGGGGGATTTCTCGACGCGTTATAACTAGCTGATTGGTCTATAGTGCGGAGGAAATATCAATCCTATGACTTAAAGAGAAAGCCAGCTTGTTGCTGCGGGGATATTGCCATAAAATTGGATCGGCGATTATTAGAGCCCATTACGTTAAGCAGCAGCTTGCATTAAAATCGCTCTTTGCAGTCAGCGCAAGGAAAAAATTATTTGGTATCTTCGAAAGCGGATTGGGAATTTACCCAATTGCTAAAAATTTGGATATTGGAGGATTTTGAATGGCGCTTTCTAATTTAGAGGCGATGCGCGAAGCACATCATATCCTGGCTGAATATAATTACCAATGCCAACCGGTTGAACGCGGGTATGCCAACCGGACGCTCTATATTAATCTGAGCGAGAACAAATTTGTCGAAAAGCCGGTTACAAATCAGATGAAAGAATTGTTTACTGGCGGGCGTGGATTCGACCTATGGCTGCTTTGGCAAGCTGTCAATGGCGACACGGCTTGGGATGACCCCGAAAATGAGCTGGTGATCGCCGGGGGACCAATCGGCGGAATCACGGCTTATCCCGGCACCGGCAAATCAACGGTTGTGAGTATCTCTCCGTTAACCAGATCCATAATCGATAGCAATAGTGGGGGCTATTTTGGACCCTATCTTAAGTTCGCCGGATGGGATGCGCTCGAAGTACAGGGCAAGGCGAAGTCCGATGTCATCATTGTCATTGATGGTGACAATGGGCGAGTGACGATCGAAGAGGCGCCGCTCGAGGCGCTTAATACCCATATAGTGGCTCATCAACTGACAGCGATGTACGCCAAGAGCGAGCGCGATAGGCGGAGTGTTTCGGTGATATCCGCCGGAGAAGGCGCCGACCATGTGCTCTATAGCGGCCTGAATATCAGCTGGTATGATATTAAACGGGGCGAGGTGCGCATCAAGCAAGCGGCGCGCGGCGGCAATGGGCGAGTCTTTCGCGATAAAAAAATAAAGGCCATCGTGGTCTATTACAGCAACCTGCGCGGGGATAGCAATCATCCGGCAAATATGGAGCTAATCCGGCGGGCCGGGAAGCGTATTAATAGAGAAATTTCCGATCTGGATGGCAAGCAGAATCGCATGCGGGAGAAGGGCACTTCTTATCTGGTTGATATCATGAACCAATATGATCTGCTGCCAACGCATAACTATCGCTATGGCTCGCATCCAGAAGAATCCAAGATCGGCTCAAATGTTTGGGACGAAAAATACTACACCAAGAACATGCCGGATGGCTGCTGGGTAGGATGCACGCTGTCATGCTCGCATGGGGTGGATCAGTTTCAGCTTAAGACCGGCCCCTACGCCGGCGATCCGGTTCTGGTCGATGGTCCGGAGTACGAGACCATCGCCGGCTTTGGCACAAATATCGGAAATTTCGATCCGTTAGTGATCCTGGAGCTCAATTTTTACTGCGACACATATGGCATTGATACCATCAGCTTTGCCGATTCGGTGGCGTTTGTGATGGAATGTTACCAGGAAGGGATTCTTGATAAGAAACATACCGGTGGGTTGGAGATGACTTGGGGAAATGGCGAAGCGGTGTTGGAGCTGCTGCATCAAGCGGCACGCGGCGAGGGCTTTGGCGCAATTGTGGGCCAGGGCGTGCGCCGGATGAAAAAGATCTTTGCCGAGCGATTCGGGGCCGAACCGAATTTCCTTGCCGATATCGGCATGGAATCCAAAGGCCTTGAGTTCTCCGAATACATAACCAAAGAATCCCTGGCTCAACAGGGTGGATATGCCATGGCGCTCAAAGGCGCCCAGCATGATGAAGCATGGCTCATTTTCATGGATCAAGTAAACAAGCAGATTCCCACATTCGAAGATAAAGCCGAAGCGCTTTATTATTATCCCATGTGGCGAACCTGGTTTAGTCTACATGGCCTCTGCAAGCTGCCCTGGAATGATATTCTTCCCGCAAACAATGCCGAGACAGATGAACCCGCCAAGGTCCCAGAGCATGTGGAAAACTATACTTGGCTGTATGAGGGCATAACCGGGAAGCCGGCAACACCCAGAGATTTGATTCTGCAGTCAGAACGAGTCTATCAACTTCAGCGTGTTTTCAACCTAAAGATGGGATTTGGCACCCGGGAGCATGATTATCCGCCTTACCGAGCGATGGGACCGGTCACGGTGGATGAGTATGTCTCGCGGGCGGAGCGCTATGACAAGCAGCTCCGTGAGAAAATGGGGGTTGATCCCGAGGGCATGAGCGTTGAAGAGAAACTCAAGAAGCAGCGCGAGTATCGTGAAAATCAATATGAACAGTTGCTCGAGGCTGTTTATGCCCTGCTGGGCTTGAATGAGGAGGGGGTTACGAAGATATAGACCATTAAAAGGTTGGGGATCGACCTGCCGGAGTTT
>DAOVFE010000055.1 GCA_030673085.1 Anaerolineales bacterium
AGGCCAGATGCAATGCTGCGCTCAGTATGGCCGTGATTGGGCATCATGTCTATTGCAATCCATTAAATGTGAAGATAATGGCTTCAATGTGATTCATGGAGTTTGATACGGAATTGGCCCGGCGGCGCCGGCTCAGGAGGCCAATTGTAGGCAAGAGCGGATAATGGCATCAATATTTGGCAGGATCGTGTCTTCCAAAGGCCCTGAGGCCGCAATTGGCATATCGAGGGCCGCTAAGCGCCGCGCCTGCAGACTTGGGCCTATGGTTTCTAAAGTCTTGGCGAGGATCTCGGCGCCCCAGCCATGCGTCAATGTACCTTCTTCAACTGTCAAAAGGCGCTTTGTACGAATAACGCTATCGATCAATGGCGCCAGATTGAAGGGACTCAATTGTGTGAAAACGATCATCTCGGCGAACACTTCGTGCTCGTAGGCAAGGCGCTGCACCGCTTTGCGTGCAAGTTCAGCCATGTATCCATAGGCTGCAAGAGTTAGTCTCGGCTGCGGGGCGTCATTGATGGCCAGGTGATAAACAGGGTAGTCAGCCTTAACCCGCCGAACTTCAAACTCCGGGATCGAGTTCAGCGGCTGAACGGGTAAGCCATAGAGCAATTTATGCTCAATAAATAGGACCGGGTCATTCTCGTCGAGCACAACTTTTTGCAGCAATTTCCCAGGATCATCTAACGCAGTGGCTGCTATTATTCTCAGGCCCGGTGTGCCGAGGAAGTGCTTTTCAAGTGATTGGCTGTGGGTAGGGCCATAGCCGCGGCCACCGCCCATTGGCGTTCGAACTACCAGTGGGACCCGGACTCGGTCGTCGCTCATCCAGCGCAATTTAGCGGCGTAGTTGATTATTTGATCGGCGGCTAGAGTGAGGAAGTCGCCAAACATGATTTCGACGATCGGGCGAAGCCCGCGTATAGCCATCCCCGTGGCAGCCCCAACAATTCCCGCCTCTGAGATTGGCGTAGTGATAACACGCTCCGGGAAAGCAGTCGAAAGCCCCCGGGCGATTTTGAAAGCGCCGCCATAAGGGTCGAGTACATCTTCGCCGATAAAATATACTTTATCGGACGTTTTCATGCAGGTATGCAGCGATCTATTGAGTGATTCAAGCACTGTAGTCATCGGATCAGGTCTATCGGATAGGTTAGCGACGCTGGGTCGGCCATCGACGCCGTCTCTGCCTGGTTAAATGCATCCTCCACCTCGGTTCTAACTTCCACGTCAAGTTGGGCTAAAACCGATTTCTTAAGGCTAGTAGCCTGGATTTTGAGCGGATCGCGTTGGCGGAAGCGCTCAATTTCTGCCGGATCGCGCATATCGTCGCCTCTAGAGTGGGGGGCGAAGCGGTAGGTGTGAATGATCAGCGCATATGGGCCCTTGCCGTTTCGAACATGGTCAACTGCCGAACGGGCGCAGGCCTCGATTTTAGCGACATCTGTGGTATCTTGCTCATCGGTTGGAATCCCGAAGGATCGAAATCTTTCGCCGATTCCACCCGCTAGATTCACTTCAACCGGAGTGGTCTGAGCGTATCGGTTGTTCTCCAGGACGAAAAGAACAGGGCATGTCCAAAGCGAGGCCATGTTTAGGCTTTCATAAACAACGCCTTCGCCTAACGCGCCATCGCCGGTGAAAGCGAATACAATCTGCCCGCTCTGTTGGGCTTTTTGGGCGAATGCCATGCCGACGGCTAGCGGTAGGGTGCCGCCGAGTATGCCGCTGCTGAAGAAATTATCCCAATGCAGGTGCTGGCTGCCGCCTCGGCCGGCGCAAACACCGGTACTGCGTCCCATCATTTCAGCCGCCAGCGCAGACATCGATCCTCCACTGGCCAGGAAATGCCCATGGCAGCGATGGTTGCTGATGACGATATCCTCGTTTTGACGTTGAGAGAGAACGCCGACCGCGTTGGCTTCCTGACCAATATAGGTATGGGTTGTCCCAAAAATCAACCCGCGAGGAAATGCTTCCAGTATCGCTTCTTCAAAACGCCGGATGCGCAGCATTTGCCGGTATAGATCGGCGGCCTCGGTAGAGGATGCTTTCACAGGTGCGGATTCCTCCTCAATGTATAGCAATGTGGCAATAATACCACTTCAGCCACGACATGCCGTATTATCAGTCAATGGACCCTTTTTGCCGAATGAGCCTGCCGTTAGCAGAGAAGAGGGTCCACTTTGCTCATTCGAGCGATCAGTTAGGCCTGCTATCATCTGGCTCTATATCGACCAGGAATTTGATGAAAGAATCTGGCTCAGCGAGGCTCTTCTTGTGCTTTCTGGCCATTGCAACCGGAATCTAAGCCGCTTCCCATGAACTCTTCCATCGATGCGTATCCCGGCTGGCTAATGCCCTCCCTGCGAATGACTTTAAGCATTGTCATGGCGACGATCTTGATATCCAGCCAAAGTGACCAGTGATCCACGTACCACACATCCAGCCGGAACTTATCTTCCCAGGTCAGAGCATTGCGGCCATTAACCTGAGCCCAGCCAGTTATGCCGGGAAGCACTTCATGGCGGCGAGCCTGCTCGGGCGTGTACCGTTCCAGATATTGCATGAGCAGCGGGCGGGGTCCAACCAGGCTCATCTCGCCCCGCAGCACGTTGATCAATTCCGGCAATTCGTCCAGGCTGGTGGCGCGCATGAAGCGGCCAAGGCCGGTAAGCCGTTTCGCATCCGGAAGCAAGTGCCCATCCGCGTCGCGCTTGTCGTTCATGGTCCGAAATTTATTAATGGCAAAAGGGGTTCCCTTATAGCCTGGACGGTGCTGGCGAAAGATTACTGGCCGGCCCATTTTAAAGCGCAGCAGAAATCCAAAAGCCAGCAGTAATGGGCTGATCAGAATCAGTCCCGGCGTGGTAAGGAAGATGTCAAACAGACGTTTTTCGATTGGAACACCAGGCGGAAACAATTTCACAGACATCATGCCTTTTCCTGGCAAACTTAGTTACTTAAACCATGTCGAGAAGTTTGCTGCGCGTTGATTATATCCTCCATAATTCGCTCCAGATAAGCCGCCAGCTTCTCTCGATCAAAATGCTGGATAACATAATGCCGTCCCACCTGCCCCATTTGACGGGCCATTTTATGGTCAGCCGCCAAAGAACTGACGGCTTTGGCTAAAGCCTTGGCATCTCCTGGCGGCACAGCAATCCCCGCTCCCGCATTCTCAATCACTTTTTTGATAACGCCGTCGATTGCTAGAATGATCGGCCTCCCGGCGGCCATATAGTCGAAAACCTTATTGGGATAAGTGATCTTATAGGCATCTATGGGTTGAAGAATGGCAATGCAGATATCCGCCGCTGCCAGCGCTTTACTCATCTCTGCTTTGGGGACTGGAGGGAGAAAAAGCACATTTGGCAATTTCATAGCTTTGGCCTTGGCCATCAATGCTGGTTTCTCCTTGCCATCGCCGAGGAAAACAAAGACGATCTCAGTCTGATCGCGCAGACGCTCGGCTGCATCGAGTACCACTCCAAGGTCATTTGCCATTCCATGCGCTCCGCTGTAGAGCGCCACAAACTTCCCTTCCAGGCCATAGTCTTGACGAAAAGCGGCGCCATCATCCAGCGGATTAAACATTAATATGTCGACACCGTTGGGAATCAAATCGACATTACGTGCCCCGTTCTGCAGCACATGCTCAATATATCCAGGCGAATTCACAATAACCCGGTCTGCCTTTCGATAGAGGAAGCGCTCGAACCATTGAGAAAGATGAATCAATAAGGGTTGGCGCAACACACCCATCGCAACCGCAAAATAAGGCAGCAGATCGCGCACCTCAAACAAAAACGGTACTCGCTTTGATCGAGCCAAAGCCCATGCCGAACCGCTCTGGAACAATGGCGGCGAGGTTCCCCAGACTAGATCGACATTCTTTACTCGAAGGCCGGTCCAGAAGGAAGACCACATGAAAGAAAGGAAACCGATAGTGCGCGAGAAAAAACTGCGGTGCATACTTCCATAAACTCGACAGCGCAAGACTTCAAGCCCAGGCTCAAGCACCTCGCGCTTCGGCGCTTTATAAGGCCTTCCACTTAGGTAGCTGACTGTGCTGGCAAGAACGGTTATATGATGACCGGCCTGAACCAGATATCGAGCAAACTCATAGTGTCGCGTTCCGCCCGCGTCCTGCGGACGGACAAAGGCCTGATGAATCAGCAGGATGTGCATCGATCTGCAAATGCTCCTCTTCAAATGTCAACCATGCTGCCGGAGCCAATCCGTATCCTGGCTCTCGCCAGCCAATTGACAGCGATTCGGATGATGCCCCATTAAAACACCACCAGGTTATAAAGCGCAGCGGAAGTTCTCGGTTTACTTCGGCTAAAAGCAATGGTGATGGCGTAAGAACAGTGTACGTTGGCGATTGCCAGCCCCAAATGGAGGACGGACCCTCGATTTTTTCTCCGGCGGACAGCCGGCCGGCGCGATATACGCCCAGACGTGCTTTTGGTGCTATGATATTTACCTTCAGATTGCCCTCAGGTGTATCCAGACTTATGGCCTGCTGCTGCAATTGCCAGGGCCAATCTGGGAGCGACCAGTTCAAGACTGCCCGGTGTATGCCCGATCCCAGCAGATCGTCGATCACCGCCCATAGATCATCCCCAGCGCGAATCACTGTCCGCTGGTGAGTCACGCCGAGCCGGCGATAGCCATTATGTTTGGCCGTTAATACCTCTAGATGACCTTCTTGCGAGCGCCAGCGTCCCAGCATATGGCCCTGGGCCCAATCAAGCCACAGAAAGCGCCCGGCCCGGCGCATTGGATCCTGACCATCGATAACGACTGTGTTATGGGCCATTGCTCCCGCCAGACCGTTATCCCAGGGCGGAGTTCCATTATAAAGGTATGTACCAGCATCATGGGCGACATTGTATCCATGCCGCCAAAGATCAAAATGCAGTTGGTCGGAGTGACCCGGCCGTGAAGTGAATCGGGCGCAACGCAGCATGCCCCAGGAGCGCTTGCCGCGCATCAGATAGATGCCGGCTTGAGGGAAATTAAGACCCTCATTAAGGAGTAAACTTTTGTCATCCTTAATCCCCGGGGCCTTATTATCTGTTTCACTCAAGGGTCTTTCATCTTTCGATTGTGAGCTCTGCCCCGATCGAGCCGGTTCTTCCGCAGCCGAGAATGTGTCGGAATGCTGCGGTTTTTCCCCTGTATTCAGCGGGACAGCAGAGACGGGGTTGAATCCCATCCATACGCAAGCCTCATTCCACGGCCCAGATGGGAAGGCGGGATGCCCCGATAGCGAGATTGCACTGGCCTGAATCACGGGTCGGTAATCATTGAACGGACAAGTGGTCAGCGGCAGAATATTTGCCCCATCGTTTGGGCCAAAATTAGGCACGCAACCGGTTTCTGGATCGATCAATGCAGACAGGCATCTGCTCATTCGCCGAAGCGCATCTAGCACAGACCCGGATAAGGGTTCGCCATTTACTTCTGCCAGTCTGGCAGCCCATAAGCCGGCATGTAGCGCCAGACGATGGTAATTAGTAGAGTGCTGCATATAGCCGCCGTCTGAAAACACCTGCCGTTCAAACCCGGCGATAAGCCAACGACGTCCCAGTTTCTTCCAATATGCTGCCCGGCGAAATTCGGGGAACAACAGCCCGGCGGTGTAGAGCCCAACCGCCTCGGTAAGAAGATGATTATTCCCCTGAGCCCGAGCGTAGCTTATCGTGGGGGGGATGCGATCGGCATGAATGGCGATCATCTGTGCCAGATTGGCCATTCGCAGAGGGGCTTCGCTGAGCGCCGGGGAGAAAGCGTACATGCCGAAGACCAGCGCCATCAGACGTAGAGCTGCTCCCTGCCCTGTAAACCAGTGGAGTCCGGCGTTGGGATGGTTGGCTGCTCGCCAGGAGTTCACCAGCGTCCAGAAGCCTTCAGAATAGCGTTGGCTTCCAGTTAGTTGGAACGCGCGGGCCAGAGGGTAAACCCAACCAAAGCGACCCGCCTCCCAAAGTAATTTGACATCAGATGGGAGAGATTCGAGAGTGTAGGACGCCCAATGCCGGCTCAGGTCGACCGGCGGCGCATTCTCTCCCCCTGCTATAGGGGCGAAGGCAGCCCAATCGGGTGGGAAACCCAATTCCACCGGGTCTGCCCCGAAGATGCAAAAACGGCCTTGAAGTATTTCCTCCGCCATAGCTATTGCGGCAGATTGATTTTCTTGCAGCACACTCTGTAGTGCATTTTTGAAAGTAACGTTAGGCTTGAAGAAAAAACGAGGAGTTTTTTTCGACCAATAATCCAGGTAAGATTCGGGTTTGGCCGGGATATCCGAATGGAGCCAGGTTCCTAGCGGTCGCTCATCCCAGTCATAGATCGGAGTGCTGCGGCGCAGCCAGCCAGTGCGCCGCGCGGCTTGATGGCCGGCGTAAAGCGCCAGTGATTCGGGGCCTATTTCACGAAGGGCATATAAGGCAAGTTTTACCGAAGTCATCGTTCCATGTGCAGGGGCTTATCGTCCACTGCATTATGCAGTTGCAGGATATCGAAGTTAACAAAAAGGGATGCTAGGCGGTTGTGTCCACTAACCGCGATAGGTTCGATATCAGGCGAGATAAAGGGAACCGCGATCTGAACCAACGCCTTTGGTCTCGGGTCAGGCGCAGGAATCTTACAGAAAGCCGCATCGCCGGGAAATTGTTGAAGTACTTGTTTCATAGGCATCGGTGAGTATGGAAAAAGGATATAAATAAGAACCGTCAAAGATCATACTGGCTGCGACATTATTGGATTTGACTAGGCAATTATAGCATCGTGAAGGTTCTTATGCCCTTTTTGAGAAGATTCGTTAGTTATTGGCGTAAGCAGGTCTTTATAACGATTCTTGGATTTCCTCCCAGTATTCGCTGTCAAAGACTTCACCAAAGTAGTCGGCCAGGTATCGAGCCACAAGGTCCACTAATGAAGAATTTCCGTTTGGGCGATAATAGGGGAAGAGGGGTTGCTAAGGATGGGCCCTCTTTGAAAAAGGCTTTGAATTGGAGCCGCTGGCCATTTGAAGGATGTAGAATCTAGAATTAGTGTCGGCAGGTAGCTTACTTGTAGGCTGGCCCTTGCTTATCAAGCGACTATGTTGGCGCGAAGCCATATCCAATGATAATATCGAGGCCACACGATAAATGTTAAAATTAAATTATTGAAAACGCAGGAGCTTCTTCAGAGTGCCTATGATTTCCGAATTCCTCAAAGTCTGATGTCTGGCTGTTCGGTGAGAAGGTATCTCTTCTGGGAAAATATTGAATGCTGGACATATCACAGATTATGCTTGATCGGAGATCCATTCTTTCCTCATAGTTTACTGGATTGACTGGTGCCAGGAGGCTCCCAGGATTAATTAGACCAATCACGAACAGATCTTGATTAAAGGCGAGATGGCTTGAAAAGTTGGTTATAAGCAAGTAATAGCTTGACCTTGCAAATGAAGGTGTTCATTTCAAACTGGCCGGCGAATATGGATAAAGCTCGATTTCTAGATGATCTAAGGGTTGTTTGCCTTTAGATTCCACCATAAGAACGCAAAGGTGAAAGCAAACAATGAAGAGATGTTCGAAATGCATTCTTCCCGAAACCTATCCGGGGATTACATTCAACCATCAAGGCGTCTGTAGTCTCTGTGAAAATTACATGAAGACAGAATATCAAGGTAAAGAAGAGCTGCTGCGGGTAGTGGATAAATTGCGGAATGGGGATCCCTATGATTGCATGGTTGCTCTAAGTGGAGGTAGGGACAGCACATTCGTAGCCTATTATGCTGTAAATGAGCTAAAGCTGAATGTACTGGCGGTTACGATTGATAATGGATTTATTCCACAGCAAGTAAGAAAAAACATCAAATGTACTGTAGAACGATTAGGGATAGATCACCAATACTTCGCTCATGACCATATGAAACACACCGTAAAACACATCATGAGGTCTTGGATGCATAGCCCTTCCCCGGGAATGATTTCGTTGCTATGTACTGGATGCACAACCGGTATTATGAGCGGGCTGGTTAAGGCGGCACAAGAGAATAAAATCTCAGCGATTCTGGGAGGCGGGGGAGATATTGTTGGCAGCGGAGGTGAACCAGAAGCCTCCTTTGCTGAAGGATTAATGAGCTTGTCCGCGAACCCCAGGTTAAGATCGCTATCGATTGGACTTGGATTCATGCGCGAGTTTTTCAGGAACCCTCGCTACCTTTCAAACCTCAGATTTTCGACAACTCTTCTTAGAGAATTCCTTTACCGGTTCGCTTTCAAATTAGAAAATCATGTGCAGCCAATTGGCCTATTCGAGTATATTCGATGGGACGAAGATGAGATCATGTCGGTCATTCAGGGTAAGCTGGGCTGGAAAAAGCCTAAAGACTGGCAATCAAGCTGGCGAGCCGATTGTAAGATTCACCTTTTGAAAGAATATCTTTACCGGGAGACGATAGGTTTCACCAAGAATAATGAGCTGCTGAGCGGCATGATAAGAGAAGATATGATCACTAGAGAAGGTGCCCTGGTCAGACTAGAGCATGACAATAAGATCTCAAGCCAATTCCTGGCTGATTTTCTCGGCCAATATGAAATAGAGCTTTGCGAAGTAGATAGTGCTCTGAACCGCTATAAAAAGACGATGACAGGGTAATATTATTGATCTCTGGACAACCGATTTTATTCGATTAGCCAGAATACCCCTCAGCTTGCTGAGGTCCCTAAGCTTGCTTAGGGGATGAATGGCCAGGGCCGTAGGCACTGCAGGGCGATAGTCCTGAGCGAATATTTAAACAAAACCCGCACCCGAAGGGGCAA
>DAOVFE010000445.1 GCA_030673085.1 Anaerolineales bacterium
AGCAATCGCACATAGATCTCATTTCATTATCGTATAAACGGCTGCAAGAAGCGCCTGCGCGCATCTTTGACTTCTATAGCCGCAATTTACGCCGGCTTAATTGGACCATCCTTGTACTATCCGCCTTATTTATTTCATCGATTGATGTCTACTATTACATCATCTGGGATGTGCCAATAATTGACAGCCTGATTGGCTGGCTGATTGGAATAGCCGGAGCAACCGTGCTGATTGAGATCTCCTTTTGGGCTATAGCGAAATCGCAGAAGCGCCTCGAACACGAGATTACCGCCCGCCAGCAGGCGGAAGAGGCGCTGAGCAAAAGCGAAACTAGCTTTCACGCTATGTTTGATAATGCGCCAGTCGGCATTTCGATCTGCGATTTGCAGGGCCACTTTCTGGAAACCAATCCGGCCTTGCAACAGCTGCTGGGCTACAGCTCGGACGAATTGAGCCGCATGCGCTTTGCGGATGTCACTCATCCGGATGACGAGGCCTATAATTGGCAGTTATTCAACGATTTACTCGAGGGAAAGTGTGATCACTCCAAATTCAGCAAACGGTATATTCGCGGAAATGGCCAAATCGTCTGGGTAAATCTGAGCATATCCCTCGTTCGCGACGATGATAACCAGCCGCTTTTCACCATCGGCATAGTCGAGGATATCTCCGAGCGCAAATGGGCTGAAGAAACACTGCGCGAAACCGAACGGCGCCTTCATCAGGTCACAGATACCGTCGACCAATATATTTACAGCTTTAATATTGACAAAGATGGCAATTTCTCTAATCCGCTGATCAGCCCCAGCGTCACCAATTTTACTGGCCATAGCCCAGAAGAGCATCGGGCCGACTACTATTTATGGATTAATTCGATCCATCCCGACGATCGCGAAATCAGCGCAGCGCAATTTCAAGACATCTTTGATCAAAGCGATCAGGGGGAGAACAGCCATTCCCTCACCTACCAAATAGTTGATACTCAAGGGCGGGTACACTGGGTGAAGGACGATATGCACATTTCCCGCGATCCGAGCGGCACAATCATGCGCCTTGACGGCGTCGTCACCGATATCACTGCCCTTAAGGAAGCCCAATCAGCGCTGGAGGAACGCAATCGTTCACTCAAGATGGCCAACGAGCGCCTTAAAGAACTCGATCGATTAAAATCCAACTTCCTCGCCAACATGAGCCATGAGCTCCGCACCCCTTTGAACTCAATTATTGGCTTTGCTCAAATCTTAGACGATCAACTGGCGGGAGAATTGAATGAACAACAGCGCGAATTCGTCGAAGACATTCATGCCAGCGGTCAGCACTTATTGACCTTGATCAATGACCTCCTTGATCTGTCTAAAATCGAGGCCGGCCAGCTTGAGATTCACACCGAGTTGTTCGACTTTGCCAGCCTGGCCCAAGAAACGGCCGATGTCATCCGAAGGATGACGGATGCCAAGCAACAGACTCTAGATCTCGAAATTCCACCCAACGTTGAATCGATCAGCGCCGATCAATTCCGCATCAAACAAGTCTTGCTTAACTTGCTCTCCAATGCCAACAAATTTACGCCCAATGGCGGAGACATCAAACTCAAAGCT
>DAOVFE010000360.1 GCA_030673085.1 Anaerolineales bacterium
TGAGTGGAAAGTGCGGGTTTGGGAGCTACCGCCCTCATTTATGGCTTTTTCCTTAGAAGAAGGGGCTGTCTGAAAAGTCGAAAATCGCGATTATCATCCCCACCAATGAGCCAGATTCTGTAATAATCAAGCATAAACTCCTCACTTCGCGACTAATTTACTCAGTGCAATTGGGCCAGCTCTCTACCGACCCGCCTTTTGTGACAGCCCCTTCTTCACTTGCCGAAATAATAGTATATATGGGCAAATATGTTTTTCAACATCCTCAAAAAATCCGGGGGCGGCTGCTTGTAAAGTGCTTGGGGTGAAAATGCAGCCTTCCCCGAATTGTCCTGTTCGGGCGTCCTTGTCCAACGATCGTCGGAATGAAGAACCTGGCTGCAAGCGACAAAGTGTGATGCACACTGTATAGGGTTTCTGGTTGCGTAGCTTCGCGGCTTAGCGAAGGAAAAAGCCTTTGTAGGGACTGCCGCCTTAAAACCCCATTCTCTACTCAGCAGGGCATAGTAGCATAAAAGGAGTTTGGGCTAAGAGCCCAAACTCCAATACGTGAACGACGCTTATTGCCAAGAAGTCTAGCCTATTGCCTGTTTGTGCATGTAAAGTTGCAGGCTCGTGAGAGCCTAGACCTCAACCGATAAAACGGCTAGTTTTCATGCACCCATTCATAGACCTTATCGAGTTCTTGGTTAGAAATGGTCCATACGTTATTATGCGGCGGCAGCTTTTCGTTGAGCATGAACTCCGGCAGCCTATCATCTGCACTGGTAAAGCCGGCTCTTTCGTTGAACAATCGTTCCATCTTGAGGATTTCTTTTCCGATTGGGACTACGTCATCGTCGCCGATATCCATACCGGTTACACCGGCGATTGTTTCTACCATGCCTGTCCAGCCCTTCTTAATATCCATGATTGGGAAAGCGATGAATAGACAGTAGCCGCTGCTATCGAGAAATGCAGTCGCTGCCTGGAAGGTTAGCGATAGATCGGCTTTTCCTTCATCTGAGAGCGGATCGACTTTACCGCTAACGCCGGCAATCTCCGGCGCAATTGTATAGCCAGAGGTGTGATCTGCACCCATAGGTGTAGTGGCGTAGGTTACACCTATGCCTTTAATTGCTCGCGGTGCATAAGCCGGCATTGATTGGCCCTTAACAGTCGGTACGCGATGCACACCGAAAGCCTTGGCGGTGGCTTCCACACCTTGGGCCAGGATTCGGCCTAGTGGGGTCCTTTTTCTGATATCGTCGAAGAGTTTTAGAGCGCCTTCGCTATCTCCAAATTCTAGCAGACCGCCTTCCATTGCGATTGCAATTGCGTTGCCGGCTTCAATTGTGTCCAGGCCGAGGTCGTTGCACTCACGGGTAGCGTGTGCTATGTATTCGATATCATCGATGCCGCAGTTTGCACCGAGAGCCCAGATAGTCTCATATTCGATAGCCGAAACCAAAGCCTTCCCTGATTCATCGGGGTAGACGTTGGAGCATTTGATAATGCAGCCTGGATGGCAGGCGTGTCCCATGGTCCCTTCGCCGCCGCGTTTGGCTACTATCTCAGCCATCGCCTCTCCTGAAATTTTTCCAGCTCCTTCGAAATTGCCGGAGCTAAAATTGCGGGTGGGGAAGCCGCCAGCTTCATTGAGTATATTCACTAAGACAGCCGTGCCATATGTAGCGAGCGCGCCATCCTTCTTCGTCAGGGCATGTTCTTGGATCGCCTCGGTAAGACTGCGACGACCCTGCTTGTAAAGATCCATATTGGCAATTTCTACACCTGGCCCTCCGGTATCATCAATTACAATGGCCTTTACCCCCCGAGCGCCCATTACAGCACCCAAGCCACCTCGACCGGCATAACGGCCGGGTTTGTTTTCAGTATCATTGACTGAGATGCCAGCATTGGAGAGCTTCATTTCGCCCACCGGGCCAATGCCGATGACCGCCGTCTTCGGATATTTCTTCCAAAGAGCTTCGTCAACCGCATACATTCCTTTACCCACAAGGTCAGAAGCATCCTCAAACGCTACGCCGTCTTTGGTGATCACCAGCGTGTGCCATTTATCCTTTTCTGGCGTGCCCTCAATGATAATGGCTGCCAGTCCGAGACGGGCTATTTTCTGACCTGAAAGGCCGCCTGAATTCGACTCCTTGATGCCCCCCGTTAGAGGGCTCTTGCTGCCGAACGATGTGCGGCCACTGCTGGGAGCGCCAGGGGATCCCGTCACCCATCCAGAAGAGATAACTAACTTATTATTGGGGCCCAAGGGATGGCAAGCGGGATCGATTTCATCGCACACGATAGCCGATGTGAGCCCTCTTCCTGCCCATCGAGCCCATTTTTCCGGTACATCCTCATAAGTGGCTTTCAGGTCGGTCATGTCTATCCGTAAAATTTTCTTTGGCATGTCTTTTTCTCCTTTTGATTTGTAAAAATTCCGTTATGGTTTGATATACAATTCCAAT
>DAOVFE010000482.1 GCA_030673085.1 Anaerolineales bacterium
GACCCCCAATAAACCGCCCGCCACTCCCTAGAGTCAGCATATGCGAGAACTGCTTCACCGTTTCGGGTACATCCTCAGCTTTCCCTTCCGGCTAATCGCCTGGCCTTATGTCCGCATCCGGGAATTTATTGACCAGGAGCCCGAAGATGCTCCTATCTCTGATGCAATTTCCCGAACTTTTGAAAATCCCTCTTTGCTGATCGAGCACATCAACGATCTGCGCTATCACCTCTTTCGAGCGCTGCTTGCCTTGGCAGCCACAACGCTCATCAGCTTCGTTTTCGCCAATAAAATATTCGCATGGTTAGCAAAACCGATCGGGGGCATTGAAGCGCTTCAATCTATTGAGGTGACCGAATCGATAGGCGCATTTATGCGCGTCTCGCTTCTTAGCGGAGTCGCTCTAGCCTCGCCGATCATTCTATTCGAGCTCTTTACATTCGCAAATCCCGGGCTGCAACGTCGAGAGCGGACCTTGATCTTGATCGCCGCGCCTATTTCCGCCTTGCTCTTCCTCAGCGGCATAGCCTTCGCCTACTATGCTATACTGCCAGCCGCTTTGCCATTCTTGCTTAACTTTATGGGCATCACCACTGTACCGCGCCCTGCGAGCTACATTCGTTTCGTTACCAGCCTTATGTTTTGGATCGGTCTCTCTTTTCAATTCCCCCTAATAATCTATACTTTAGCAGCGATGGGCGTGGTCAAAGCCGAAACCCTGAAACAAGGCTGGCGATATGCCATAGTTGTTATCGCTATACTCGCCGCCGCCGCAACCCCCACCATCGATCCGGTTAATATGGCTCTGGTCATGGCGCCGATGATTGTCCTCTACTTTCTGAGTATCATCCTGGCGCACATTGCACAGCGCAGCCGGCAGCGCCCCTCCACATAGCCATAGCGCATTCCAAATAGAATATATAAGCCAGTTAAATGACAAAATCCTCAGAACTCCTTTAGCGACATCCCCCATAACAGAATTCGGCCCATTCGGTTGCGGGTTTTGTCATTCGCCCAGGACTATCGCCCTGCAGTGACTGTGGCTAATCTAATAAACGATAGAATTGGCGTCAAAAAAAAGCAGAGATGCCGCGCCGAGGCGTATTCGATTAAATACTCTTAATCAATTGACACGATTGTTCGTCGCCTGTGGCATGGATAATACATATATCCGAAGGGTAGCTTATGCAGGCGG
>DAOVFE010000141.1 GCA_030673085.1 Anaerolineales bacterium
AAGCGACAGTGTGTTGTTTATATCAGGTAGTGCTATAATCTTGCTGCAACTAGGGCATTGACGGAGAGAACTAAAGCAGTGGATGAGAATGAGATTCGTCAAATGGTGCGCCGTGTCGTCTACCGTACGCTAGGGCTGCAACAAAGCGTACAAGATCCGCCTTCCCGGCAACTAGTGACCGAAGCGGAAGTTCAATCTATTCCGGTGGGAGGCCAAATTTCAATTTCTCAAGGAACGCTCATTACTCCGCTCGCTCGGCAAGCGGCAATGGATCGACATGTGACCCTGGTGGAGTCAGGAGCGGCGGAGCCATCGATGATTGAGGCGCCGTATATCAAATCTACTGGATCATCTCAACAGACTGTTGCTATCGGGGCTGACCACGGCGGCTATGAGCTTAAAGAAATGCTGAAGGGCTACTTGGATGAGCTGGGTTATCGTGTGGTGGACTGTGGAACTGGCAGCACTAGCTCGGTGGACTACCCGGACTTTGCCTTTGCCGTGGCTCAATTGGTGGCCAAGGGCCGTGCCTGGCGGGGCATTATTGTAGACGGCGCGGGAATTGGATCATGCATGGCTGCCAACAAGATACCCGGCGTACGGGCGGCCATGTGCTATGACCAATCTACGGCAGTCAATAGCCGCGAACATAATGATGCAAATGTGTTGACCCTGGGCGCCGGATTAATCGGCGATAATCTAGCCAAGCAGATTGCGAAGACCTGGCTCGATACGCCTTTTGGCGGTGGGAGGCATGCCCGCCGGGTGAACAAGATCATGGAGATTGAAAAACGATTCAGCCGGCGAAGCTGATTGGTTGCTATTCTTTGTGTTGTTAGTAGATTAATGTAGATTCCTTTATTATGGCTATTAACAAATATTCGGTGATATTTAGTGTCAGGATCAGGAACTATTTCGATTGGTTGGTGCAAGCATACTGAACTGCGCTAGGATCAATGATGAAAAATCTAGATAAGGAAGAAATAGAGCGAATTATTGAGCAAATCACTCGGCAAGTATTCATACTATTGAATGAGGGGCAGGATGATACTGGCTTGGGCGCTGGCGATGCTGCCGTTGCCCCAATTTCAGCTCATAATTACGTGGAACGGATGCAGCCTATGGTCAAGGCTGGCGCGGATCGCATTGCCAGTACGTTGGGCATCGCGCCGACAGACGGCAGCATGGCCCATATGATTGATCATACTCTGCTCAAGCCCGATGCGACGCAAGATCAAATCGCTCAATTATGTTATGAGGCGAGGAAACATGGCTTCGCTTCAGTATGTATCAATCCTACCAATGTGAAACTGTGTGCTGAGCTTCTGAAGGGTAGCAATATTGCCGTTTGCACTGTGGTAGGCTTTCCATTAGGCGCCACACCTACTGAGGTAAAGGTCTTCGAGGCTCAACAGGCCGTTAGAGAAGGCGCTACTGAGGTGGACATGGTCATCAATATTGGCGCTCTTAAGTCTCAGGATTACGAATTAGTGGAGCGAGATATTGCGTCTATGGCGCGGGTTTGCCATGCCGGCAATGCCATTCTCAAAGTTATTATTGAGGCAGTGCTACTGACCGACGAGGAGAAAGTGGCGGCTTGCCAACTTGCCAAGGTGGCAGGCGCCGATTTTGTTAAGACCTCTACTGGATTTGGACCAGGAGGAGCCGCTCTGGAAGATGTCGCATTAATGCGACATGTCGTCGGACCTTCGATGGGCGTCAAGGCGGCGGGAGGCATTGGAACCTACGAAAAAGCGCAGCAGATGATAGCCGCGGGTGCCAGTAGGATTGGCGCCAGTGGAAGTGTAAAGATCATGCAAGAAGCCGGAAAGTAAATTCAAAGGAGGGCGCGTATGGCAGTAGAGCTACGCACTTATGTCTTCTTGGATAGCCTGCAGCCGCAGCATGCGGGTTTCCTGGGTACCGTGGCACGGGGTTTCCTTCCGCTGCCTAATGATACTTCGCTATGGGTGGAAATCTCACCGGGCATAGAAATTAATCGTATTACTGACATCGCATTAAAAGCCACCGATGTCCGCCCGGGCATGCAGATCGTCGAGCGGTTGTTTGGACTGCTTGAGGTACACCACAGCGACCAAGCCGAAGTACGCGCGGCCGGCGAAGCGATCCTGGAGGCGCTGGATCTTAAGGAAACAGATCGCATCAAGCCAAGGGTTGTATCCAGCCAGATTATTCGTTACGTCGATGCCCATCAAGTGCAGCTTATCAATCGCATGCGGCACGGTCACATGTTGCTGGAAGGGCAGACGTTATACGTGTTAGAGGTTGAACCGGCAGGCTATGCTGCATTGGCAGCCAACGAAGCGGAAAAAGCAGCCAATATCAATATTTTGGAAGTACGTGCATTTGGGAGCTTTGGGCGTGTCTACTTAGGTGGAGAGGAGCGCGACATTATGGCCGGATACGGCGCAGCCGTGAGCGCAATTGAAGGCGTCAGTGGACGCGAGATCGAGACCAAGCGACGGGCTTAGCCTTATTAAGGAGCATTGAGGGAGGGTCGGATGGCGAGCGAAATCGCGCCGACGTGAAGCTTAATGGCTGGAATGCGGATCGAGGAGTAGGCTGAGGACCCTAAAAGCGACTTCAATTGTCATCAAAGGCCAACCGATAATTACTAACTATCAGGAGAACACTATGACAGAAGCATTAGGTATGATCGAAACGAAGAGCTACCCTGCAATGGTTGAGGCAGCCGATGCTATGGTTAAGGCAGCCAAAGTCGAGCTGGTGAGCTATGAAAAGACCGGCGGCGGCTATGTAACTGCTGTCGTGCGCGGCGATGTGGCTGCCGTTAAGGCGGCGGTTGAGGCTGGAGCCCGTGGAGCCGAGAAGGTAGGCGAGGTCGTCGCCATCCATGTTATCCCTCGCCCGCATGAGAATGTGGATAACACATTGCCGCTGGGCCGGCAGCCGGCCAAGGAAAAGAAATAGATTTTCAACCGGTGACAAAGTGACGGGGAGGAGCTCTTATGGGGATTATGATCTTCGTGGAGCCAAAGTAAGGCCAGATCGTGTTTTTATACATGATAGGCCCTGGCTTGAAATTCGGTATCTCTTCGTCATTTGTCACCCGCCATTGGAATGGAGTTGCCTATGCTACTAGGAAAAGTAGTAGGTACACTGGTTGCAACGCGCAAAGAGCCATCTCTGGAAGGGCTTAAATTCCTGGTCCTTAAACAGATCGACATCGAAGGAAAGGAAACCGGCGGTTACCTTGTCGCGGCGGATGCAGTAGGCGCCGGAGTGGCTGAAGTTGTCCTTTATGCCACCGGCAGCGCTGCACGCCAGACTAAAGTGACCCATCAACGCCCGTGTGACGGTGTCATTATGGCGATTGTGGATACGCTAGAGGTGAATGGCGTTGTGAAGTATGACAAAGTTGAGGCTGACTGACGATGGATGACGCTCGAATTGACGCTATCGTTCGCCAGGTAATGAGCGAATTACGCCAGGGTGAGCGTACGCCGCATGCCGATTTGCCGGAGCTATCAGCAAAAACGCCTCCGCCCGCCGCCACAGCACTGCAACATGCTGATAATCTCTTCCCGGATGTAGATAGCGCCGTGGCAGCCGCGCAGCATGCTTACAATCAGTTGAATGCTATGCCATTGTCGGTACGCGAGCAGATGATTGCTCATATGCGCCGTATGGCTCGGGAAAATGCGCAAAATTTGGCTTACGAGGCCTGGCAAGAAACTAAAATGGGCCGCTATGAAGATAAAATCCAGAAGAATCTGCTCAACGCAAATAAAACTCCAGGTACTGAGATACTTACCCCCACTGCCTGGAGCGGCGACGGCGGCATGACGCTGGTAGAGTATGCGCCCTATGGAGTGATCGGCGCTATCATTCCCAGCACAAACGCCACTTCCACTGTCATCTGTAACAGTATCGGGATGATAGCTGCGGGTAATGCTGTGGTATTCAATGCTCATCCTGGCGCTCGCGCCTGCTCCAATCACGCGATACAGTTGATGAATGAAGCCATCATTAAAGCTGGAGGGCCGGCGAATCTGGTCTGTAGCATTGCTGAACCTACGATCGAGAGCGCACAGCAGATTATGCATCATCCTGGTGTGCAATTGCTGACCGTCACCGGCGGCGGCGGGGTGGTAAAGGCGGCGATGCAGAGCGGGAAGCGGGCAATCTGCGCCGGCCCGGGTAACCCGCCAGTAGTTGTAGACGAGACGGCAACCCTGGAACAGGCCGGCCGTGATGTTGTCCGCGGTGCATCTTTTGACAACAACATTGTTTGTGCTGATGAGAAGGAGATCTTCGCGGTTGAAGCTATTGTCGATGACTTGAAGCGCATCATGAGAAACAATGGCGCCTATGAGATAAATTCAAGACAGCTCAATCGGTTGATGAAGGCCATCTTTTCCAAAATTCCGCCAGCAGGGCAGCCCGGCGAGATGAATCATGTTTTCGTTGGCAAGAACGCCAATGTATTGCTTAAAGAGATCGGGATTGATGCAGGCGACGAAATTCGGCTGGTGCTGGCAGAGGTAGAGAGCGATCATCCGCTAGTCTGGACTGAGCAGATGATGCCGATCATACCGCTGGTTCGCGTGAGCAGCGCCGATGAAGGTATTGACCTGGCAAAGGAAGCCGAGCGCGGTTTGCGGCATACGGCAGTAATGCATTCTAAGAACCTGGATAATCTGAGCCGTATGGCTCGAGTGATGGATTGCAGCATATTTATTAAAAATGGACCTGCGTATGCCGGCCTTGGCTATGGAGGCGAGGGTTTCTGTTCGTTTACCATCGCCAGCCCCACCGGAGAAGGGGTCACCAGCGCCATAAGCTTTAGTCGCATCCGCCGTTGTGTGCTGAAGGATGCGTTCAGAATCGTATAGTCATTTATTCGATTAGCCAGAATGTAAAAGGCCGGGGCCGTAGACACTGCAGGGAGATAGTCCTGATCGAATAATTAAACAAAACCCGTACCCTAAGGGGTAAAATTCGGCAATAGGGGCTGTTCCTAAAGGACATCCCTAAAGGAATTTTGAGGGTTTTGTCATTTACTTATACCGGCTTTTCGATTTGATATGACGCTTCCCTGGTATTCCGAGTGATGCCAAAAGCAATGATCTGCTTGATTGATCGGATAGGCGAAAATTAGGTCTCCATATCACAATAAGCGACGAAGGATCATGATTGAACCTGCTCTAGCTCTTATTGAATTTAGCAGCATCGCAGCCGGCATCCAGGCCGCTGATGCCATGGTGAAACGCGCTCCAATTGATGTGATTAAGGCCGGCACCGTGCAACCCGGCAAGTACCTAGTGCTGATCGGGGGGCAGGTAGCTGACGTAGAAGAGTCACTGGCGTCGGGGCGAGAGATCGGAGGCGCTGCGGTGGTGGATTCTGTCTATCTGCCACGGGTGCATCCGGAAGTGGTGGAAGCGGTTGGCGGTGGACGAGTTCCCCAGCCCAGAGACGCCTTGGGCGTGATCGAGACCGCAACGGTAGCGGCCGCCATTCACTCAGCGGATGCCGGCATTAAAGGCGCCGAAGTGCATCTGCTCGAAGTGCGGCTGGCCGACGGATTGGGCGGAAAAGGAATTGTGTTCTTTTCCGGTCTTATCGCGGACGTAGAGGCGGCGGTCGGGATCGGCGTAAATGTGCTGGAGCGTCCAGAATTGCTTGTGCGCCAGGTCGTCAT